>CANCCE010000122.1 GCA_947374505.1 Comamonadaceae bacterium
TTGATGAAAAACCGATGACTCACATGGACTTGAAACTGCGCTGACAATCGACAGATAGTTAGCCCACCGAAGAAAAAAGAAGGAAGACCCCATGGAAATGCAAGCCAGCCGGCAACTCGCCGTGACCCAGCAACAAGCTTGGGACGCACTGAACGATCCTGCCGTTCTCAAAGTCTGCATTCCCGGCTGCGACAAGGTCGAAGCCAGCGGCGAGAACCAATACGCTATTGGCATGGCCCTCAAAATCGGCCCGGTGTCGGCCAAGTTCAAAGGCAATATTGAGCTCAGCGACATCCAGCCGCCGGTCAGCTACAAGCTCACCTTTGAAGGTCAGGGCGGCCCGGCTGGTTTTGGCAAAGGCAGCGCCGCCGTGGTGCTGACGCCCAACGACACCGGCTGCGAGTTGGCCTACAGCGTGCAAGCCTCCGTCGGTGGCAAGGTGGCGCAACTCGGCCAGCGGTTGATTGATGGCGCGGCCAAATCCATGGCGGAAGATTTCTTCAAACGCTTTGACCTCGAGATGCAAAAGCAACACCCTGAAGCCTATGCCGCGCGCGACGCTGCTGAAGCTGCGCAGACCGGCGCCACCACCGCTGTTGCCGCTTCGAAAGCTTCCAATAAAAAAGCGGCGCCGGTTGACGTCACCGCTATCGCCGGTATCCCAAGGTGGATCTGGATGCTGGGTGCCACTGTCGCGTTGGCCGTGTCGTACTGGCTGGCTAACTGAGACGTTGAGAAACTGAAAAGGTAAGAAAGCCTCGTCATGGAAAATCTAGATGTGATGGTGCTGCGCACCCTGCGCGATTGGCGTCAATCTGGCAAACGCGCTTTGCTCGCCACGGTCGTTCGCACGTGGGGATCGTCACCCAGGCCGGTCGGCTCCATCATGGCGCTGTGCGAAGACGGCGCTGTGGTCGGCTCGGTGTCGGGCGGTTGTATTGAGGACGATCTGATCTACCAATACACGCAGGCTTACGCAGCGTCAGAAACCAAAACAATTCCTTCGGGCCCACCTGCCTTTGTGAAATACGGCGTCAGCGCAGACGAAGCCCACCGCTTTGGTCTGCCCTGCGGCGGCACGCTGGAACTGCTGCTTGAGTTTGACCCGAGCGCTGAAGACCTGGCCAGCTTGGTGACTGCGCTGGAAGCCGGCCAATTGATGCAGCGGCAAGTCAGCTTGAAAGACGGCACGGTCACCCTGACGCCCAGCGCCGCACCCGCCGAACTCAGCGTGTCGGCCAAGGATCTCGTCAACACCTTCGGCCCTGAATACCGCATGCTCCTGATTGGTGCCGGCCAACTCACCGAATACCTCGCCACCATGGCGTTGTTCAGCGGCTTTGCCGTGACTGTTTGTGACCCGCGCGAAGAGTACCGCAGTGCGTGGTCTGTGCCCGGCGCCAAGGTGCTGAGCGAGATGCCTGACGACGTGGTCACGGCCTTCAAACCTGATCGGCGCAGCTGCGTGATTGCGCTGACGCATGACCCCAAACTCGATGACTTGGCGCTGCTCGAAGCGCTGGAAACCGATGCGTTTTACATCGGTGCGATTGGCTCGCGGCGTAACAACGACGCCCGCCATCAGCGCATGGCCGAACACTTCAGCATCAGCGAAGCCAAGCTGCAACGCCTGCGCGGTCCGATCGGTATTTACATCGGCAGCAAAACCCCGTCCGAGATCGCCGTCAGCGTGATGGCCGAAGTGCTGGCCGTGAAAAATGGTGTGGAACTCCCACGTGACATGGCTGTGGCCCAAGCTAAAAACGAACGCGCGGTGTTGCACAACGACCCGGGCGAATTGGTCTGCGGCATCAAGCGTTAACGTCCCAGCACGGCAGCCCGTGCATCTACCACTGATTAAATATCGTTTAATTCGTAATATTTAAACGATTTTTGACACTAACTTTACATCTCGCTACATTGGCTTCGTTCGTTAGACGTTCGCCAAATTGGAGATGGAATGGTTGTTCAAAGAAGTTTAGCCACAACGCTGCTGTGCGTTGTACTGGCGTCTCTGTCTCTCAGCGCTTGCGACCAGCTTCGGGAAAAACTGGCTTCAGTGATCGGTTCAAAGTCCCCTGAAGAAGCGCTGGTCTCCGTCCGTCGTCATTTAGAGAACGGGAAATTCAAAGAGGCCAAGGCTGAGGCCGAACCCTTTGCGACCAAGACGGGAGCTCGTCAAGCTGAATTCGCTTTGGCCGCAGCTCAAGCTTGCGGCAATCTGGGTGAAGTCAGCCAGGCCATTGACTACCTGGTCATTGCGCTCAAGGCGGGCGCTATCAGTGCAGATGCCTTGATGGTGGACCGGAACTTTGAGACGATCCGTACCGATATTCGCTTTGTTTCTTTGCTGACTGGCCAGTCCAGCACAGCCAGCGCGGGAACGGCAACAGCTTCAGCTGCATCCACCCCCGCACCCCAAGCCGCACCAGCAGCCAAAGCGGTTGAACCTGCCACCGCCATCCGCATGGATGGCCAAGGCATCGAAGTCAAGGCCGGCAGCATTTCCATCAAATTACCCAACTAACCAGCCTTCTTAGGTCTCTCATGAAACTCAATACCATTGCGCTGGCTTGTGGCCTGCTGTTGTCCATCGGTCTCCAAAATGCGGCACAAGCCCAGCAGTTGACGGCGACCACCAAGTCGCAAGTCACCATCACCAAGGGTGCCAGTCCGGCTTCACTGAAAAGAAAACTCAAGGAAGACTTGGAGTTGAAAGCGGTGAAGAACTTGCTGGAAGCCTCTTTTGCGGTCAAGTTCACACCGCAGGTAGAAGCCAAGTTGCCTGAGCTGGTTGAACTTTTGAGCGACTCTATTCAAATTTCAATGGACCCTGCGGATGGTGAGGTGCTGTCGGGTCGCGCCACCATCACCGTCGCCTCGGCCAAGCTCAAGGAGTACCTGACCAACAAGGGCATTGGTGCTGGCGACATCGCTGCCAAGTCGGCCAAGATTCTGGTCTCGATTGACGAATTCATTGGCGTGGCAACGAACAATGATGGACAAACCGCGTCGCAGACAGAAGTCAGTTATTCCCACGACAAGAGTTCGTTCTCTGACACCAGCGCCAAAGGCAGCTACAGCCAGAGCGAATCTGCCAGCTCAGCCAACGCAACAAAAAACAATGTGAATGCATCGGCGAAGTCATCCGTCGCTGTCGCGGGTCGCCAATCGTCAGCTGTCGCTGCGCAGCAGGACACCGCTGTAGCTGGACGTCGGGACACTGCCGTTGCTTATCAGGGCGGCGGCGCATCCGGTGCGGGTGCTTCCAGCGCTCAATACGCGGGTGCTTCTAGAACTCAATATGCCGGAGCACAGTCGTCGCAATACGCCGGTGCCGCATCGTCAGAGCGGGCTTATTCGGACAAGTCAGAAAGCGCCAGCGCCAGCCGTTCAGCGTCGGCTTCGGCCGCCAGCCTGGATCAGAAAAACGTGCAGCAGCAAACCGACAAGGTCAGCTACACCGTCAAGACCAAAATGCCGGAGTTCAACAATGCCAAGCCTATGGGAGCGCAAGACCGCGTGCTGGTGTCACGGCTCAGCGGTGAGTTCCAGAACAACGGTTTGCGACTGGTCGCTGAAAACGATCTGCGTTCTGAGGGTGGCCGGATTCTGCCGATCTTCGAGATCACCAACAACGGTCGCATTTCGCAGTTTGTAGATTTGATTCAAAAGAAAAATATCGAGGCTGACGTCTGGGCTACCGGCCAAGCCAACTACACCATCGTCGGCACCGCGGCGGGCGTCACGCGCTGCAACGGTAATCTGGCCGTTCAGGGTCGATTCATTGAAGGCAACGAGATCTTTTTTGAAGACTCATTGCAAGCCGCAGCTTCTGGCGATGGTGATCAAGAATGCCGCGGCCGTCTGGGTATCGCACTGGCCACGTCATTGGCCAAAGTGTTGGGCCAGCGCGCCAACAAGGAGCTCAATGCACGCAGCTCTCGCGGTGGTGTTTACACCCTGTACCTCTACAGCGCCAGTCAGCTCAAGCGCGGTGATCGTCGCCAGTTCCAGGACCTGCTCGAAAAAGTGGACGGCATTCAGCTCAGTGAACCGACGACCAAAGAGTCGTACATGGCCATCAGCGTGCAATACGCCGGGAAACTAAAAGACACGATCGACCGGATGCTTGACAAGCTTCCGTGGGAAAAGGCTGAAGTGCTGAGCAAGTCCAACAAAATTTGCGTGGGTATTGAAGGCATGGGTGCTTGCCCTGCTGAATTCAAGTAATTGACTGCATCATGAAGTTCAGTCAATTCCTGGCGGCGAGCCTGGTTTGCGGCACGGGCTTGGCCAGTGCCGCAGCCGAGTTCCAGTATTACGTCTTTCCGTTGGCAGGTCTGACGGGCATCAGTCAATCGGTCCTCAAACCGGGCAGTGATGAGCCTAAGCAGGCCAAGTACAGCGGCATGATCAATGAAAAATATGCCGATATTTTTTTTGATGGTGCTAGCGATGGTGCGGCACAAAAAAACCTGACGCAGTACTTTGAGAAAAAGGTTGTTGCGGCGTTTCCAACGTCAGTGGTCGGGCCGAATCAGCTGACCACGGGGAAAGAAGGTAAGTACGCTTACCAGCCTTATTCGGCAGCGCAGTGCAGCCCCACTTTCAAGGTCAACTACCGCGATTCATTCGGCGTGGCGATCGGTGTCAGTCGCCTGTCGACTTACTTCAATACCTACAGCGACTTCACGCGGGTGCTGATTCCGATCACTTACACCATCCGCTTCGTGAAGCTCAATGGTGCCTCCATTATTTTCTCGAAGAGTGAAACGATCAACACCGAGTTGACGTCCAGCACCGCTGATTTTTTCACGCCCGGAACCAAAGACATTTCCCCCGCCAACACCGCCAAAATCAAGGGCGCCATTTTGAATGACGCGCTGAAGGTGGTTGATCGACTCGTCGACGCAGCGGTGAAGAATTTTTCGCCCAAGCAGACTGACATCGGGGTGGCAGCCCGTGATGGTGATTACTTCATCTTTGACCGCGGCAGCGAAGTTGGTTTTTCATCCGGCGAGGACTTTGATGCGCTGAATGAAAAAGGGGAAGAGTTTTCTTTCACTGTCAATTACGCCACCGACGGTCTGGCCGTCGCGACGGCGAGTGACTTCAGCAAAGACATCAAGCGCGCCACCAATGCGTTGCGCGCTGGCGCGAAGCTGAAATTTTCGTTCACCAAAAATGGCAAGGACGATGCCAAACCGAGCGTACTGGCTGTTCAGTACACCGGCGTAGACAACCAGCCATTGCCGCCCGCTCAGGTTCTTAACAACGCCCTGCAATCGATCGTTGCGGATGACATTGGTTTCAAGGCACCGTTCAACCTGATCAAGCAAGACGCTGATTTTGTACGGTTAAAAAATCAGATTCGCGGTGAAGCCAACTGTGAATCAACAATGTTCACGGAAATGCACGGTTTTGCCGACAACACGACACTGCCGCGCCAAAGTCCTGACTATTACCTCAAGCTCGATCAGTTCACCTCACCTGTCTTCAGTGTGACGGGTCAAACCGGATCATCGACCAAAAGCGTTTTCAACAGCGCTGTTGAATTGAGTTTGATCGATCGATCTAATTTTGTCCGGCAGGTCTTTCTCGGCACCAACAATTATGAATTGGACAATATGGCGGGCAAGGGTTTGGCGCTGGAGCAGGCTACGGAAGTGAACCTGAAGAATGCGTCGCTGGTGGCCCTCAAATCGCTGATAGAAGGTTTCAGTCCTAAACAGAAAATTCTGAAAATCAATGCTATTTCGGGCAACAACATCACGCTCAGCGAAACCTTGCCCCTGAACGCCTTCAACCTGGTGCAGATCGCCAGGCCATTGAGTGTGGGTAAGAGTAACAAGACGGTCTATTTGCCACTGCCCCGCAGTGAGGTTCAGTTTGAGCGTCCGTCGCAAGACTCGGCCACCTTTGAGCTCAAAGGGAAACTGAAGACCAGTGATGTGGTGTTACTGAGTTCCTCGGGTGGCAGTAGCCGGGCTCTCAAACTTTGTGACGTGAGCCGCAAACGTCACTTTTTACCAACCAGCTTGCAACACACGTCCGGTGCTGACGAAATGGTGGGCCGCGCCGTGGCGGCCAATCTGAAGGACTACGACCTGATCGAGAACAGCAGTGGGTTCTTGCAAAGCGCCGCTATCGCCTTGCGCGATGGCATGTTTGAAATTCAGAGTCCGGTGGCCGCTGTTGAAACGTCTTTTTGCCTCTTGCCGATGGAACTACAGCAGTTCACCAAGAACGACTGTGCCGCCGGTAAATGCAGCGGCCGAGCCAGCGTGAGTTCGGGTATTCGCATCTTTGATGCGAGCAACAAAATTGGAGAGTCGGTACTCGGTGCTGGCTTTGATTTCTCTGAAATCAAAGCCGACTCTCTGTCATCGTTTGTGGGCCTGAAAGCTTATGAACAACAAATCAGCAGCATTCCTCAACACAAATCCAAACTCAAGTAAGGTCGTTTATGAAATCGAAAGTTTTGACAGTTTTATTGGCATTGGCAGTCTCTACCGCTGCGCATGCCCAATTCGGTGGTTTGGGTGGTCTCATGGGCGGCAGCAAGGGCGGCGGTGGCGGTGATGTCGGCGCACAAGTTGAGGCCTTCAATGCGGAAGCCAATCTGATCAACAAAACCGTGGCCTACGCACTGATTCAGATCGTTGGCGCGCTGGGTGACAAAACGAAGCTGGCTGATATCAAAGCAGTGAACGACAGTTTGAGCAAAAGTACTGACACCAAAGAAATTGGTGCCATCACCGGCTCCATCATCAAAAACAATGCAGCCGAGGCCCAAGAGCTGCTGAAGAGCAGTGACGCCAAAGCCAAGATGGAAAGCTTGTCACCTGAACTTCAAAAGAAGGTCGGTCAATCGATTTTCGCAGTCGGCGTTGCAGCCCTGCGCATCCCAGTTGCCATCAACCAAGGCAAGAACATCATTTCTGGTGTTTCCTCTAACCCGATGAACATCACCAAAGTTTTGCCGGTGAAAGATGGGCTGTCCTTGTTCGCCGAAGTATTGCCAAAACTGCCAACGCTGGTGACCACGGGTTTTCAACTCATGCGTGATGTCAAAGTGGAAGCCGGCAACCCGACCGCTGAAGCCAAGCTGTCACCAGAGGCCGCTAGCTTTCCTGAGTAATTCTGCACAGTCCCGAACCGAGGTGCGGATATGTCGCGCCTCGGTTTTTTTCATTGTTCATCTGCAATTAGTGCAAGGGATGTGACTCAACGGATGAAGCTATTTGTGAAAAACTCAATTGTTCTCGCCGGATTCCTCGCCATCTGTGCTTCGGTTTCAGCTCAATCTGAAGAGTATGGCCGTGTGATTTCGAGCAGCCCCATCACTCAAGCGGTCAGCCGGCAACAGCAAGTTTGCAATGCGCCACAGAGCGGCTACGCTGCTCCCAAAAGCGGCGCTGGCGCCATCATGGGCGCCATTGCGGGTGCTGCAATTGGTAACTCTATCGGCAAGGGCAATGGCCGAGCCTTGGCAACTGGCATTGGCATGATCGGTGGAGCGGCGATGGGTGACCAGATCGAAGGTCAGGGTCAAGGGTCGCAGTGCGCCGTCCAGACCATCACCGAAAATCAGCTCGTCGGCTATTTTGTGCGTTATGAATACAACGGTAAACAGTATTCTGGACAGTTTGCATCTGACCCTGGACCTTACGTTCGGCTCCAAGTGGTGCCGATGAATGGACGCTGAGGTTGAGGCGATAAGCGTCATAGATAAATCAAGGGTGCATATGAACTTGAAGAAGTTGTTCATTACTTTTATTTCTATCTACACGGGATTGATTGCAACGGCCTGTGTCACCCGCTATCTTGACAGCCTGGCACGGCATGGAGATATCCTGTGGAGCCACGTTATTTACCCGGTAAAAATTGTACTGCTGTCAGTGTCAATCCATGTTTATGTTTACTTGCGGAAAAATATTGATCTGGCAGAAGGCCATTTTTTAATAGACTTGATTAAATTGAGTCCGTTGAGATTGGGTTTACTTTCGCTAAGTTCAGGTTTTGCATTTTCACAATACGAGCCGTATAAGCTACTATTTTGGCCGTTTAAGATATTGTTGTTCAGGTGGTGATCTTAAATTCATGGCTGGCGAACATGCTTGATATTTGTGGATAAAAATAAGTTTTAATTAAAAATTATACAAATGAAAAAATTAAATAT
>CANCCE010000123.1 GCA_947374505.1 Comamonadaceae bacterium
TACACGCACTCGCTGGGGCAAGCCTGCCGCGATACCGATTTACCGCTGTTGCCAGGTGTCGCCACCGGCAGCGAGATCATGGCCGCGCAAGAAGATGGCTTCACCGAACTCAAGTTTTTCCCGGCCATGCAAGCAGGCGGACCGGCCATGCTCAAAGCGTGGGGCGGACCTTTTGGCGACGTCAAGTTTTGCCCCACCGGTGGCGTCAGCTTGGCCAATGCCGCTGAGTTTTTAGCCCTCAGCAACGTGGTGTGTGTTGGTGGTTCCTGGCTCACGCCTGCTGATGCCGTGGCCCACGGCGATTGGGCACGCATCACGGCGCTGGCGCTTGAAGCCAGTCAGCTAAAGCGCGGTAGCTGAGGCAACCGTATTCGACTTAACGCAAGCCAGCGCCGTCGGCGTCTTCCTTGCGCTCGATGAGTTCAATTTTATAACCGTCCGGGTCCGTCACAAACGCAATGACCGTCTTGCCGCCTTTGACCGGGCCGGCTTCGCGTGTCACGTTGCCGCCTGAGGCTTTGATCTTCTCGCAGGCCGCGAGAGCGTCTGGCACGCCTAGGGCAATGTGGCCGTAGGCCGTGCCCATTTCGTATTGATCGATACCGTGGTTGTAGGTCAGCTCCAGTTCCGCGTGATCTGGATTGCTGCCGTAGCCGAGGAAGGCCAAACTGTATTTGTACTCTGGGTTCTCTGAAGTGCGCAACAGTTTCATGCCCAAGATGTCGGTGTAAAAATCAATCGAGCGTTGCAGGTTGCCGACGCGTAGCATGGTGTGAAGAAGTCGCATGGGGAGCTCCTGAGAAAAGTGTAAAAAATCAACGCAAGGCCTGCGCACGTGACAATTGTGGGGCAAGCTGCTTTGTCTGTGCTTTTGAACGGGTGTTATGAAAATTCTTATATTTGCATTGCTGTGCCTGTCAGGTACGGCACACGCTTTTGATCTTCAAGCGCACCGGGGCGGTCGCGGCCTGCATCCTGAGAACACGCTGACGGCGTTTGAGTCTGCTGTGCGTCTGGGCGTTACCACCCTGGAGCTAGATGTCGCCATCACTGCTGATGGCGTTCCCGTGGTCTCGCACGACAGCGCACTTAATCCTTTCCTCACGCGCGATGCCCGCGGCAAGTGGTTGTCGTCGCCGGGGCCGCTGATCCATTTGTTGACCCTCGCACAATTACAAACGTTTGACGTTGGGCGACTTCAGCCGGGCAGTGCCTATGCGCGTGAATTCATGCAGCAGCAAGCGGCCGATGGTGAGCGTGTGCCGACTTTGGCGGCGGTTTTTGAGCGCGTCAAAACGCTGGGCTCCGGCCACTTGAACTTCAATATTGAAACCAAGCTGAATCCGAACGCACCTGGCGACACCTTGGCCCCGGAGCCTTTTGTACGCGCTGTGCTGGCGGTTATCCGCCAAGCCGGTATGACTGAGCGGGTGATGCTGCAAAGCTTTGATTGGCGCACGCTGGAAGTCATTCACAGGCTCGAACCCGACATGCGGACGGCCTATCTGACCGGTACGCCGCCGGCAGCGGGTAGTCCGAACGAAGCACTCTGGACGGCAGGTCGCAGACTCAGTGCGCATGACGGTTCTATGCCGAGACTGGTACGCGCTGCGGCGGGCTCTGCCCAGGGTGTCACTTGGTCACCGCATTGGAAAAGGCTGGATCCGGATCAGTTGAAACAAGCACAGGCTTTGGGTTTGTCGGTGGTGCCGTGGACGGTGAATCAGCGGGTTGACATGCAGCGCCTGATGGACTGGGGCGTTGACGGTCTCATCACCGATTACCCGGATCGCTTGCGTGAGGTGATGGCTGCCCGCGGCATGGAATTGCCGCGTTAACCGAAGTGTTTCAGGACCAATTCGCGCAGCAGTTCGCTGGCATAGCGGCTCAAGCGTGTGGCAGGTCTGGCGGCGGGGACGGCCAGCACCAGTTTGTTGCGCATCACCGGGGCGTGAATGGCTGCGACATGCAAGGGCTCGGTGTAGATCCAAGCCTTCACGGCGCTGACCGGCAGGATGGTGTCGACCAACCCGCGTGCCACGAGAGACAAGACCGTCTGCACTGATTCCGCTTCGGCCCAGAGATTCAGCGGCAAGCCGCGCGGTGCGGTGTGCGACTCGAGCAGCTGCCTGAGCGCATGTGGCCCGCTTGGCATCACCAAGCTACGCTGGACCGCCTCGGTGAGGCGGATTTTGGCCGGCAAAGGCTTGGCGCTGACCAGTACCATCGGCTCACGCACCAAGGTTTCCAGTAGAAGCTGAGGTGAATGCGCGGGGTCGAAAATGATCGCCAAATCAGCTCTTCCAGCCAGCAGCATTTCACGCAGGCGAATGCTCAAACCTTCGACCACGGTGATGGCGGCATCAGGGAATTCTGTGTGAAAACGTTCGACCAAATCTGCTGTGAGTACATGCGCCACGCGCGGCGGCAGACCCACGGTGAGTCGGCCACGTGGACTGAGTTGGCGCTCCCGCATGTCGACTTGTGCACGCTCGGCTAAGTCAAAAATTCCGCGTGCATGCGCTAGCAAGGCTGCCCCGGCTTCGGTGGTTTGGGCGCCGCGACCATGGCGTTCTAACAAGCGTTGGCCGATGTCTGCCTCTAACAGCAAGACCTGCCGGCTCAGTGCCGGTTGCGACAGGTTCAGCGCCGCAGCGGCGCGACTGAAACTACCGGCCTCGGCCACTGCCGCAAAGTATTGAAGACGCGTCAGGTCCATGTCGTGTCGAAGGTGTTTTTGGCTGATAGCAGCTATTTGAAAAAAGCATCGCTAAAGTGCGCAATTATGCCGACAATTATTCGATCCAAACCAACGAACCTTTCATCCAACCCATGACGACAAACGCCGAACAAGCCGTGCTCACGTACAACCTGAATCCATCGACACCCAGCCTGAAGTTGCCTGCCGGGGCTTGCGACAGCCACGTGCATGTGTTCGGGCCTGCGGCGCAATTTCCGTTTGCCGCCAACCGTAACTTCACCCCTGTGGATGCGCCCAAGGAAAAACTCTTTGCCTTGCATCACCACCTCGGCATCGAACGCTGTGTGATCGTCCAGTCGGCCGTGCACGGCTTTGACAACCGTGCTGTTGAAGATGCGATTCAGGCCGGCGGTGGCCATTACCTTGGTGTGGCGCTGGTGCCTGTCAATGTGGCCGATGCTGAACTCCAACGTCTGGCGGCTGCGGGTTTTCGGGGCGTGCGTTTCAATTTCATGAAGCACTTGGCAGCTGCCGCAACGCCAGAGGAAGTGGCAGCGCTCACACTGCGGCTCAAACCTTTCGGCCTGCACTTGCAAGTGCATTTTGAAAGCAGCCTGATTCACAGCCTGGCCGCACCGTTGTCCCGCAGTGTTGTGCCGGTGGTCATTGACCACATGGGCCGTGTCGATGCTGCGCTGGGCACAGATGGTGCTGACTTTGCCGCGCTCATGATGCTGCTGCGCAACCCCTTGTTTCGCGTCAAGGTGAGCGGCATTGACCGGATCGATCCGACGCCACCTTATGTCGATGGCGTGCGTTTCGCCAACACGCTGGTCCAAGCCTTCCCCGATCAATGTGTCTGGGGCACCGATTGGCCGCATCCGAACCACACGCATGTGCCTGACGACGGCATGCTGGTGGATCGGTTGACCGCTATCGCCCCAAGCCCGGAATTGCTCGACAAGTTGCTGGTTCGCAACCCGCAAGCCCTTTATCAATTCACCGTTTAACACTCACCAAGGAACACTCAGACATGACCACCACTTCAACGCCAGCACCTGGTTCATCGACCCGTGGCCAAGGTCGGCTTGCCGGCAAAGTCGCTCTCATCACCGGTGCCGGATCGGTCGGCCCCGGCTGGGGCAACGGTCGTGCCATGGCGGTTCGATTTGCAGAAGAGGGTGCCCGCATTTTTGCGGTCGACCGCGAAGCCTCGGCTCTCACAGAAACAGCGCAGCGCGTGGCCGATGCCGGCGGTGTACTGGTCACCGGTTTGTGCGACGTGACGCAAGCTGCGTCAATCGAGGCCATGGTCAAGGCTTGCATTGCCGAGTACGGCCGCATTGATATTCTGATCAACAACGTGGGTGGTTCGGCCAAGGGCGGTCCGATTGAGATGAGTGAAGAAGTCTGGGATGCGCAGATCGACCACAACCTCAAAAGCGTCTTTCTCACCTGCAAGTACGTGTTGCCGCACATGCTGGCCCAAGGTGGTGGCACCATCGTCAACATGTCTTCGACTTCGGCTACGCGCTGGACGGGTGCTGCGCAGATTGCCTACGCTGCCACCAAGGCCGCGGTGATTCAGTTCTCGCGCGTGTTGGCCGTGCAATATGCCAAGCAGGGCATTCGGGTGAACACTGTGGTGCCTGGCCAATTGCACACGCCGATGGTGGAAGTAAGGCTGGCCGGGCAACGTGCAGGCGGCGATACCGAAGCCTTGCTGCGCCAGCGCCAAGCGCGCATTCCGCTGCCCTTCATGGGTGACGGTCGCGACACGGCCAACGCCGCCCTCTTTTTGGCCAGTGACGAATCACGCTTTGTCACAGGTACCGAGATTGTGGTTGACGGCGGCATGTCCGTGCGCTGCGACTGATATTATTTTGATAAAAACGAGGTTACACATGACAATTTCGCCCCCTTCTTTGAGTCGTCCAATTGGCTACAAGCGCCGTGCCTTAGGCACCGCTTTGACGGTGCTGCTCACGGCAATGGCTTTCAGTTTGCCGGCGGCCGCGCAGTCGAGCATCACGCGTCTGGTCGTTGCGTTTCCACCGGGTGGTCCGGTTGACTTTGTCGCGCGCACGATGGCTGAGACGCTCGGCAAAGAGCTCGGTCACCAAGTGATTGTCGAAAACAAAGCCGGCGGCAATGGGGCCATTGCCGCCGAATTTGTGATGCGCGCCACGCCCGACGCCAGCACCTTGTGGCTGACCAGCGTGGGTGCAGTCGCCATCAACCCTGCGCTGTATGACAAATTGGCTTACGACCCACAGCGCGACCTGGCGCCAGTCTCTTTGGTGGTCAACAACGTCGAGGTGCTGGTGGTTGGCGCCAACGTACCGTTCGCCAACGGCGCTGAGCTGGTGGCAGCGAGTCGTGTGGCCGGCAGCAAGCCGCTGGCGATGGCGTCATCGGGTACCGGCAGCGTGCCACATCTGGCGACGGAACTGCTGAACGACGCCGCCAAAATCAACCTCTTGCATGTGCCCTACAAAGGCGCAGCACCGGCTATCAACGATGTTTTAGCCGGCCACGTGACCGGATTTTTCGGTGATATTCCGGGTCTGATTTCGTACATCAATGCGGGCAAGCTGAAGGCCTTGGGCATTGCTGCGCCCAAGCGTCATCCGCTGCTGCCGAATGTTAAAACCTTCAATGAGATGGGTATTCCCGGCGTTGACTCCGACAACTGGTATGCACTGTTCGCCGCCAAAGGCATCCCGGCTGCTGATCTGGAGCGTGTCAACCAAGCGGTGCGCCGCACGCTGAACAATGCACAGGTTCGGGCCCGACTGCAGGCCTCGGGCGCTGAGCCGTCACCTTCAACCCAGGCTGAACTCGCCGCTCTGTTGAAAAGCGATACGGCTAAATGGTCTCGCGTTGTCAAAGCTAAAAACATCAAACCGGATTGAATCACCATGCGTATTCCACTCGTCATCCCAGGCACAAATCCCGAGCTCGCTGCACAAGAGGCACAAATCATTGCCGAGCGCGGCCGCATTTCACAGTTGTATCGCGTCCTGCTCAACAGCCCGCCGATTGCCCACGGCTGGGAGCAAATGCTCTCTGCTGTGCGTAACCGCAACAGTATTCCGGCAGGCATTCGCGAGCTGGTCATTTTGCGCGTGGCCATCTTGAACCGCGCGCCTTATGAGTTTGATGCGCATGTGCCCCATGCGCTCGCTGCAGGCGTGTCTGCTGACGCTATTGAAGCCAGCCGCAGCCTGCCCCTGGCAGCCGATGCGCCTTTCACCGATGCCCAGCGCGTGGCGCTGCGACTGACTGACGCCATGACGCGTGACATCGACGTGCCCGATGCCTTGTACGCCGAAGTTCGCCAGCATTTCAACGCGCAAGGACAGATCGATCTAGTCGCCACCGTGGCGGCCTACAACATGGTGTCGCGCTTTTTGGTGGCACTGCAAATTGGTCACTGACATGGCGGGACATCCCCAGTTTTCGAATTTCATTCTGCTTCAGTTGACCGTCGCCCCTGTCGATACAGGTGCCGGGGCGCTCGCATCGCTGCCAGTCCGCTTTGCGAATTTTTGCGAGCAGAGCACGTTACCCTTAACTTTGCACCGTGTCGCCTGGTCGACCCCGACGCAGACGGCTTACTGCTACGCCCGACTCGTTACCCCAGCCCGACTCCCCGCAGAAGCATTGACACCGATGGTCGATTGGTGGGCCGCTGAGGGCTCGGGCTTCAGCACCGTTCGTGTTTCCAGATTAGAGACTGTCTTTGAAGCGGCAGGGCGCTCTGCCGGCGCGAGTGCAGTTTTTCACTACGCGGTAGAGATGGACCCGGAGGAAGGCTGGATGCCCGAGATTTCACGTTGGTACGACGAAGAACACATGCCGGGTCTGGCGGCGGTGGAGGGCTGTATTTTGGCGCTGCGCTTGTTGAACCACGACCACGGCCCTCTCTCGCTGGCCTGCTACGACCTTGTGACAGACAAGGCGTTGACCTCGCCGCCTTGGCTGGCGGTGCGCGGCACGGCTTGGAGTGACATCACGCGACCGCACTTCACCAATACGATTCGCACTATGTTTGACACCAAGGCCTGAAGCGCCTATACACAAAGGAGTTCCCACCCCTTGTTTTAAAGAGAGTCAAGATGAACGATGAGTTTTTCGCCAGTCGCCGCCAGTGCCTAAGCTTGCCGCTGGCTGCAGCCCTGAGTGCCTTGTCCTGGTCTGCGACGGCGCAAGCCAACTGGCCGACTAAGCCGGTACGTTTCATCGTGCCGTTTGTGCCAGGCGGCACCTCCGACATCGTTGCCCGTACCGTGGCCAACGAACTCACCAAGCAACTCGGCAGCCCGGTGCTGATCGAAAACAAAGGCGGTGGTGGCGGTGTGCCAGCGATGCAGGAAGTCGCACGGGCACCGGCCGACGGCCACACGATCATCCTCGGCCATGTCGGCTCGATGGCGGTCAATCCCTACATCTTTCAGAACACCGGCTACGACGTTAACCGTGATTTTGTGCCCGTCACTTTGCTGGCCAAAGTGCCCAGCCTGTTCGTCATTCACCCTGACGTTCCAGCGCGCAACCTGAAAGAATTTGTCGCGTACGTCAAAGCTCGTCCGGGCCAATTGAACTACGGTTCGGCCGGCAATGCTAGCGCGGGCCATTTGGCGATGGAATACCTGAAGCTGACCACCGGCATGTTCATGACGCATATTCCTTACCGCGGCACTGGCCCGGCTTTGACGGATTTGCTGGCCGGCCGAACCCAGGCTTTTTCGGCTGGCACGCCCGCTTTGCTGCCCTTCATCAAAAGCGGCAAGTTGCGTGCGATTGCCACCGGCACGCCGCAGCGCTTGGCGTCTTTACCCGACTTGCCGACGGTGGCCGAGCAGGGCTACAAAGGCTTTGAGTCGGTGCAGTGGTATGGGGTGATGGCTCCCGGCGCGACGCCGCCTGAGATCGTCAAGCGCATTCAGGAGGAATGCTACAAGGCCTTGCGTTCCCCCACTATTGCAGAACGCTTTGCCAGCGAAGACGCCATGATCGGCGGCGGGCCATCGGCTGAGTTTGGCGCTTTCATTGGCCAGCAACAGCGCTTGTGGAAGGACATTGTCTTGCGGGCTCGGATCCGTTCCGACTGATGGGGGTCGCCCACCTGCGCCAGCCGCACGACAATCGGTCTGAACTCACGCAACCCTGATAAAAAACGCCATGTCGAATTTCACCAAAACCGTCCTCTTCACCGACACCGATGGTCGGGCCAAATTTCGCGATGAGAGCTTCGCGTTGACCGAAGGTTCACCTGCCTCGATGCTGTCGCCGGTGTTTCCCTCCGCGGGTTACCAGTTGCGTCAAAGCCCGGTGGGCTTTCGCAGCCAGTTTCATTGCACCGGCCAGCCACAGTGGGTTTTTATCTTGCAGGGCCAGATGGAGATTGGCTTGCAAGGCGGCAACTCACG
>CANCCE010000124.1 GCA_947374505.1 Comamonadaceae bacterium
TGAAGCGTTACAACGTTTACCGCATAAAAATCTGTGGGGGGTGCCTGCCGGTGCGATGGACCAGAGCCGGCTCGTGCATGAGCTGCAGGTGCACCAAATTGAGCTCGAAATTCAAAATGAAGAGCTGACGCAAACGTTGACCGAGGTCAACGCCCTGCGCGCCAAATACCTCGACCTCTACGACTTTGCGCCGGTCGGTTACTTCACACTCGATACCCAGGGCAACATCGTTGAGCTCAACTTGCGGGCCGCCAAAATGCTTGGCCAAGAACGCAAGTCACTGGTCGGCAGGCCGCTGCGGGCTTTTTTTGACCCGCAGGCCCTGCGTCGTTTAGATGACTTTTTGACCACTGCCGAATACAGCAACGATGAAGTTTTCGTTGAAGCATTGCAGTCACTGCACAGCAAATCGATGCTGATGCCGATGTACATGAACGCTCAGGCCCGTGCGTTTGTCGATCCGCAGAGCGGTCATAAACATATTCGACTGGTACTGATGGATGTCACGGCGCTGAAAGTCGCTACCGACGACGTGGTCAGAATCATCACGCACAGCACATGAACTGACCGTCACTGCACCGCATGGATGGACTGTCATCGCGAGCGTAGCGCGGCGATCCATGGGCTGCGAATTCGGGCTCCTAGACTGCCGAGCTTCGCTCGCAGAGACGGATTTTTTGCTCAGTCTTTCCGGGCGCGATCGTAGATCGGCAGCACGCGCGATAAATTGCGCTCAATATCGGCAATGCGGGTGTTGCCTGCCGGGTGCGTGCTGAGCCATTGTGGCGGTGCACCTTGGCTGCTGGCTGCCATTTTTTGCCACAGCGTGATGCCGGCGCGTGGGTCATAGCCGGCGCGAGCCGCCAGTTCCAGCCCCACCAAGTCGGCCTCTGACTCGTCCGACCGGCTGAAGGTCATGTTCAGCAGTTGCACGCCGTAGTTGGTCACCGTGCGGCCCACATCGCCCAGCCCCAGCAACTGCGACAACACGCCGGCGCCGATGCTGGTGGCCGCACTTTTACCCATGCGGGCGCGCGCATGCTCGCGCAGGGCGTGGGCAATTTCATGCCCCATGATCTGCGCCACCTCGTCGTCGGTGAGTTGCAGCTGCTCCAGGATGCCGGTGTAAAAAGCGATTTTTCCGCCCGGCATGCAAAACGCATTGATCTGCTTGCTGCCAATCAGGTTGACCTCCCATTTCCAGGTCTTGGCGCGCGGGTTCCACTCATTGGTGAACGGAATCAGTCGCTGGGCAATACGGCGCAAGCGGATCACTTGCGGGTTGTCGGCCGAGCCCAAGGCTTTTTGGCTGGCCGCTTGCATCAAAATTTCGGTGTATTGCTTACCAGCCGAGGCTTCAATGTCATCCGCCGGCACCAGTCGGGCAAAGCCGGAGTTGCCACCGACGTCGACGCCTTCGCGCTGCGCCAATGCAACGCCGGGCAAAGCCAATGTTGCCAACAGCAACGCTGACGACAAGCGCAAACGCCAAGTCATCGCCATGCCCGACCGCCAGATGTTTGTTTCATTGCCAGAGTGTTCCATTGTTTGCGTATTCACGCCGTATTATTCCCGCATGAGCCAAACCCATCCCGCCCGCCCAAGCTGGGGCCAAACGCTGCGCGTCTATCTTGAACCGCCGACGCTGCGCATGGTGTTGCTGGGGTTTTCGGCCGGCCTGCCTTTGCTGCTGGTCTTTGGCACACTGAGTTTTTGGCTGCGTGAGGCCGGCATTGACCGCACCACCATCGGTTACTTGAGCTGGATCGGGCTGGCTTACGGCTTCAAATGGGTCTGGGCGCCGCTGGTCGACCGGCTGCCGATTTTCTTACTGACGCGCTGGCTGGGACGGCGCCGCAGCTGGTTGCTGCTGTCGCAAAGTGTCATCATGGCGGCCTTGATCGGGCTGGCCTTCACCGACCCGCGGCTGGCCCTGATGCCGATGGTCTGGTGCGCGCTGGCAGTGGCGGTGGCGTCGGCTACGCAAGACATTGCGCTGGACGCTTTTCGCATTGAATCGGCCGATGTGCAACGGCAAGCGGCACTGGCGGCGTCTTACCAAACGGGTTACCGCATCGCCATGATCTGGGCCGGTGCAGGCGTGCTGTGGATCGCCGCCCGCGCTGAAGTGGCGGGCATCACGGGCTATCAACAAGACGCCTGGCAAACCGCTTATCTGGTGATGGCGGCGTCGATGTTGCTCGGCATGATCACGGTTTTGTTTTCGCCTGAGCCGGTCGCCATCGAGATGCCGCGCGCGCGCAACGCTGCGGAATGGCTGAAGGGTGCGCTGGTCGACCCCTTCGCTGATTTTTTACGGCGCTACGGCAAACAAGCGGCGCTGATCTTGGCGCTGATCGCGGTCTATCGCATCAGCGACGTGGTGATGGGCATCATGGCGAATCCGTTCTATGTGGACATGGGATTCACCAAGGACGAAGTGGCGGCAGTGACGAAGATTTACGGCGTCGTCATGACGCTGGTGGGCGCTTTTGTGGGCGGCGCGCTGGCCATGCGCTTTGGCGTGATGCGCGTGCTGATGCTGGGCGCGGTGCTGAGCGCTGCTACCAACCTGCTGTTTGCCTGGCTCGCCACGCGCGGCCATGACGTGACCGCTTTGATGTTCGTCATCTCGGCCGACAACTTCGCCAGCGGCATCGCCTCGGCAGCCTTCATTGCCTACCTGTCGGGCCTGACCAACGTCAATTACTCGGCTACGCAATACGCCCTGTTCAGCTCCATGATGCTGCTGTTGCCAAAGTTCCTGGCCGGTTATTCAGGTGCCTTTGTCGACGCCTACAACTACCAAACCTTTTTCATGGGCACAGCGCTGCTGGGTGTACCGGTGTTGTTGCTGGTCTGGCTGGCGTCTAAGCAAGCCAATCAAGCAACGGAAGCCGAAAAAATCTAAACACGGATGCGAGATTTACCGCATCTTTACGGCGGCTTTAAGCACGCTTGCCGAGGTTCAGCCAAGATAGACGTTTCAGTCCCGATCGCGACCCCATTCATGACGCAGCAACTTTTGATGATTGAAGATGACAACCGACTCGCCGCGATGGTGGGCGACTACCTGCGTCAGTCGGGCTACGGTTTCACGCACGCAGCGGATGGCCACAGCGGCCTGGAAGCACTCGACAACAGCGAACCCGACCTCGTCATTCTTGATTTGATGCTGCCCGACATAGACGGCCTGGAAGTCTGCCGCCGCATCAAAAATCGCAGCACCCACGGCGACAAGTCCAGCGTGGCGGTGTTGATGCTGACCGCCAAAGGGGACCCGATGGACCGCATCATCGGCCTCGAAATAGGTGCCGACGACTACTTGCCCAAACCTTTTGAGCCGCGCGAATTGCTGGCCCGGATCCGCGCCGTGCTGCGCCGCGGCAGCGATGGCAATACGTCAAGCGGCAACGGCAGCGCGACGCTGCACAAAGTCATGCGTTTCGGCACCCTCGACATCGATCGCGATGCGCGAGTCGTGTCTGTAGCGGGCAACCCGCGCGAACTCACTTCGTATCAATTTGATTTGCTGGTGGCGATGGCCGAGCGCGCTGGCCGCGTCCTCAGTCGCGACCAAATCATGGAAGCCGTTCGGGGCCGTGAGCTTGAAGCCTTTGACCGCTCCATTGACGTCCACATGGGACGCATCCGCAACGCCATTGAAGTCGACGCGAAGGACCCGAAACGCATCTTGACGGTGCGCGGCGTTGGCTACGTGTTTGCGCGGCAGCAAGACTGAGTCGCTGCTGATGTGGTCCCGCTTCACCTCGCATTTGTACGTCCGCATTTGGCTGGCCGTGGTGCTGACCGTGGCGGTGTTGACGTTTTCAGTGGGCTGGGCTTGGCGCATGACCGCCGATGCGCAGCCGCCGATCCGCGAAGTGGTGATCCGCAACGCCGCTGGTGACGTCATTGGTACAGCGCAAACCAGCCGCGATCGAAGACCCGGACAAGAGCTGAATTTTGAAGTCACGACCACTGACGGCCGCATGCTAGAGGTCCATTTACCGCGACCGAGACACCCGCCCGGCAGCAGCTTTTGGGTGCGGCCTCCGTTTGGTTTTTTCTGGACGCTCGCCATGGTCGGCTTGGCCGTCGCGTTGGCAGCTTACCCGATCATCCGGCGTCTGACCTTGCGACTCGAAGCCTTGCAACGCGGCGTCGAGCGCTGGGGCAGCGGTGACTTGTCGGCCCGCGTGCCGGTACAAGGCCAGGACGAAGTGGCCTTTCTGGCGGCGCGTTTTAACAATGCGGCCGAGCGCATTGAAACGCTGATGGATTCGCAGAAAGCCTTTCTCAACGCGCACAAAAATTTGCTGGCCAATGCCTCGCACGAGTTGCGCTCGCCACTCACGCGCATTCGCATGGGACTGGAGATGCTGGGCACTGACATCGGATCGCCGCAACGCCTTGAAATTTCCCGCAGCATCACCGAGCTCGACCAACTGATCGACGAAATTTTGCTGGCGAGTCGGCTGGACTCAGGTCAAACTGACAATGAGCCGATGGAAGTGCTGGACCTGACGGGTCTGGCGGCTGAAGAGTGCTCGCGCGTGAACGCGGAACTCACGGCGGAGCTGCGGCATACATCTGAAATAAACGACACGCACAGTCTGCAACTGCGCGGCTCACCGCGGCTACTGCGCCGACTGCTGCGCAACCTTCTGGAAAATGCCAAGCGTTACAGCGACGGCGACGTCACCTTGGCTTTGTCGCAGGGCGGCAGCACGGATCTACCCACCGCCGTGATTCGTGTGAATGATCAAGGCCCTGGCGTGCCAGCGGACCAACGTGAACGCATCTTTGAGCCGTTTTACAGGCTCCCGGGAGCGAGTGAACGCGATGGTGGTGTGGGCCTGGGATTGGCCTTGGTCAAGTCAATCGCCGAGCGCCATGCTGGCAGCGTACGCTGCGAAGACAAGCCCAGTGGCGGCGCCTCGTTTGTGGTCGAGTTACCGATTCACCTCAATGGTGCAGGCTGAAGTGCTCACCCTCTTTGAGCTTATAAAGCGTGCTGCAATACGGGCAACGGGCTTGCCCGCTGTCGGCTAAACCTAAATACACCTTGGGGTGACTGCTCCACTGGCTCATGTTCGGATTCGGGCAGAAAACGCCGCCCTGGCTGTTGAGTTCGCTGGCGCGGAGTTCAACCACGGCGCCGGTTTTTTCAGATTTGCTCATGCTGTGCGCCTTAAACGCGGCTCAGCCAGCTGGCGTATTTAGGGTTGCGGCCATTGACGATGTCAAAGAACGCCGCTTGGATTTTTTCAGTGATCGGGCCGCGTGAACCCGTGCCGATTTCAATCCGGTCGAGCTCGCGAATCGGCGTCACTTCAGCCGCCGTGCCGGAGAAAAACGCTTCGTCAGAGATGTAGATTTCATCGCGGGTGATCGGCTTTTCTTTCAGCTCCAGACCGAGGTCTTGGCAGATGGAAAAGATCGTGTTACGGGTAATGCCGTTCAAAGCACCCGCGCTGGAGTCAGGTGTGTAGACCACGCCCTTGCGCACGATGAACAGATTTTCGCCGGCACCTTCAGAGGCAAAGCCTTGCGGGTCGAGCAATAACGCTTCGTCGTAACCGTCGTCGGTGGCTTCCATGTTGGCCAGAATCGAGTTGGTGTAGTTGCTCACCGCTTTGGCGTGAATCATGGTGATGTTGACGTGGTGACGCGTGAAGCTCGAGGTTTTGACGCGGATACCGCGCTTCAGGCCGTCTTCGCCCAGGTAAGCACCCCAGGTCCAAGCCGCCACCATCAGGTGAATCGTGTTGCCTTTTGGGCTGACGCCGAGCTTTTCAGAGCCGATCCAGGTCAACGGGCGAATGTAGCCACTTTCCAATTTGTTTTCGCGCACCACGGCCAGCTGGGCGTCCATCACTTGTTGCGGTGTGAAGGGGATCTTCATGCGCAAAATCTTGGCGCTGTTGAACAGGCGCTCGGTGTGTTCTTCGAGGCGGAAAATCGCCGTGCCACCGTCCGGCATTTTGTAGGCTCGTACGCCCTCAAAAGCGCCGCAGCCGTAGTGCAGGGTGTGGCTCAGCACATGGATCTTGGCGTCGCGCCAGTCGACCATCTGGCCGTCCATCCAGATCTTGCCATCACGGTCTTCCATGGAGGGGGCTGGTGCGGTTGCTGCGGACATGTGCGGATCCTTTTTGTCTCAATTGAATGCATGAATAGGTTCGGCGCCGCTCGGCTGCTACGAACCCCCTAAAAGACAGATTTTAAGGGGCTGGTGGAGCAATTCCGGCACTTGAGCCGGAATCGTCGGAATTGACCGCCTGAGAGACGTTGTTGTCGGTGGGCCGCGTCAGGCTGTGACTGGCCAATTTGCCGTTGACAAAAGTGCCATCCACGTAAGAGTCTGAACCGTCCGTCCAGCGAAAAACTTCAGGCTGAGTGTCCTTCGGGCTGCGCAATTCGCCAAGCGCGCGGGTCATCGCGATCACGTGCAGCAAACTGGCCTTGGGTTTCAGCTTGGCGTTGAGCATCACCGCACTGTCAACGTAGCCCACCGGCCGGCCCGTGGCGCGCTTGAGTACCTGCATCATCCGTGTGAAGTGCAGCAGCATCCACATCACCAGCACGCTGACCACCACGACCACACCGGGCCAGCCATAGGAAAAGTAAGCCGCCACGAGTAACGCCAGGGCAGCGGCAGGAATCAGGATTTTTTGAAAGTTCATGGCCTTATTTTGGCAGCACCCGCGCAGCGCTCTCTTTGTGGAGAGTGCGTACGGGGTGCAGCGCACGGTCACTTGACGAGTTCGCGGACTTTTTTGCGCAAGGCCTTTTCAAGGCGCTGCTCGACTTTCCAGTCTTGGTGAATGGCGCGCGTCACCGAGACCGCCATCAGCAGCAGCACCACTGAAAACGGCAGCGCAAACACAATGGTCGCGTTCTGCATCGCCTTCAACCCGCCGGCCAGCAGCAGACTGATCGCGATCGCCGCCACCAGCACACCCCACATGATTTTGACGCGGTTCGGCGGGTTCGGATTGCCGCCGGTGCTCATCATCCCCAGTACCAGGGTGGCCGAGTCACCTGAAGTCACAAAGAAGACCATCACCAACAGCGTCGCCACGACCGACATGACGGCCCCCATAGGCAACGCACTGAACAGGGCAAACATAGCGGTCGACACATCGGCCTTGACGGCGGCAGCAACAGGAACGGCTTGGAAAATTTCCATGTAAAGGGCTGCACCACCAAAAATCGAGAACCAAAGGCAACCCACCAGCGTGGGTGCCAGCACGGTGCCCACGATGAACTGGCGAATGGTCCGACCGCGCGACACGCGCGCAATGAACAAGCCCACAAAAGGCGACCACGAGACCCACCAAGCCCAGTAAAAAATAGTCCAGTCACCCACCCAGGAGTTCTCGCGAAAAGGCGTCATGCGCAGGCTCATGCTGACAAACTGACTCAAATACGCGCCCAGCGTGCTGGTGAAGGTGTCAATGATGGCGATGGTCGGGCCGAGCAACAACACAGCCAAAGCCAACAGCCCAGCCAGAATCAAATTGCCAGTCGACAGCCATTTGATGCCGCGCCCTAGGCCACTCACGGCGGATGTCAGAAACAGCAAAGTGGTCACCACAATGATGCCGACCTGAGCTGTTGAACCGACCGGGAGTCCGAACACGGCAAACAAACCACTGTTGATCTGCTGAGCGCCCATGCCCAGCGACGTGGCGACGCCAAAAGCTGTGGCCACCACGGCCATCACGTTGAAGGCGGGCGACAGGCGCTGCACGATTTTCCAAGGCAAGGCCTCGGTCACAGTGCTGACCAAAGGTGACGCCTTGCGGCGGAACTGAAAAAACGCAATCGCCAAGCCGACGACACCGTAAATCGCCCACGGGTGGAGCCCCCAATGGAAAAAGGCGTAACGCATGGCGATGTTGGCCGCTTCAGGCGTGCCCGGGGCCACGCCAGGCGGCGAGCTCACATAATGGGAAATCGGTTCGGCCACCCCCCAAAACACCAGGCCAATGCCCATGCCGGCGGCAAACAACATGGAAAACCAGGTGCCTACCGAAAATTCAGGCTCCTCGTCCTCGTCACCCAGCTTGAGGTCGCCGTAGCGGCTGACCGCCAGAAAGACGGCCAAGACCACCA
>CANCCE010000125.1 GCA_947374505.1 Comamonadaceae bacterium
TCACTCAGCTGCACCAGCGCCAAGCCCATCGCCGCCTGATAGCGCAGCGCGGTCGACTCCGGCACGATGCCCACGCCAACGCCCGCGCCGATCATCCGGCACATGGCGTCAAAACTAGACAGCTGGATGCGCAGCTTCATGGGTTTGCCAAGGCGCTCAGTCACTTGCGCTAAAAACATTTGCAAGGTACTGCCCTGCTGCATGCCGATGGCGTCTTCGTCAAGCGTGTCGGCAAAAGCCACCTGCTGGCGCTGCGCCAAAGGATGCGACAGCGCGGTGGCCAGCACCAGCCGGTCGGTGCTGAAGTGCAGCCGCTCCAGCCCCAAGGTGTCCACCTGACCGGCGACGATGCCCAAGTCAGCCCGGCCGTCTTGCACACCACGGGCGATCTCGGCATTCGGTTTTTCCTGCAGGTCGATATTCACCTTCGGGTTCTCAGCCAGAAACGGTGGCAGCAGCTCGGGTAAAAAGTCGGTGACGGCGGTGGTGTTGGCGAAGACCCGCAGATGGCCGCGCAGACCGCCGCCGTATTCGTTCAAGTCACCCTGCAGCTGATCAACCTGGTACAGGATCAATCGGGCATGGTGCAAGAAAGCCTGCCCCGGCGGCGACAGGCGAACACCACGAGCCTCCCGATAAAGCAAAGGCAGGTCGGCCTGCACTTCAAGCGCCTTGATGCGGGCGCTGGCCGCCGCCAGCGACAGGTGATGCTTGGCAGCGGCCTTGGTCAAGCTGCCTTCTTCGGCGGCCAGTAAAAAAAGTCGCAGGTCATTGAGGTCAAAATGCATGTTGCGATGTTACTTCGCCACTTTGAGCCTTCTGTTTTTCCGAAGGCTTCGTTTGTAATTCACTGATTGCGCAGTACGCCCAATGCACCGAACATCGCATGAATAACTGAAACGGAAACATTGATGACCACCACGCTTGACGCCAGCACCCTCACCCACCTACAAGACTGGCAAGGCCGCACCGAAACCCTGGAAGACCTGATCACGCCCGCACCGCTGCGGGCGCTCAGCGCCACGCTGGACCGCGATGACCCGACGCCCCACGCCGGCACCGAGTTGCCGGCGCTGTGGCATTGGCTGTTTTTTCTGCCGCATCACCGGCAAAGCGAGATCGGTCCGGACGGCCATGCTAAACGCGGTGGTTTTTTGCCGCCCGTGCCGTTGCCGCGCCGCATGTGGGCCGGTGGCCGTTTGCAATGGCACGCGCCGCTGCGGGTGGGCGACGAAGTCAAGCGGGTCTCTACGATCGAGTCGGTGACGCACAAGTCGGGCCGCAGCGGCGACCTGCTTTTCGTGCTGGTCAAGCATGAAATTAGCAACGCACAGGGCCTGTGCCTGACCGAAGAACACGACATTGTTTACAGGCCGGCGGTGCAGCCCGGCGACCCCGTTCCAGCCCCTGTGGCTGCGGAGCAAGGTGCGGCTTGGCAGCGCGACGTGACGCCCGACGATGTGCTGCTGTTTCGCTATTCCGCCCTGACCTTCAACGGCCACCGGATTCACTATGACCGTAAATATGTGACCGGTGTCGAAGGCTATCCAGGCCTCATCGTGCACGGCCCCTTGATCGCCACGCTGATGGTCGACTTGGTGCGACGCCACACCGACCGACCGATCAAACGCTTTGAGTTCAAAGCCCTGCGCCCAACCTTTGAGTGCGCTGACCAACGTGTCATGCGCGTCAACGGCCAACCAGAAAGTGATGGATCGCAGATCCGCTTGTGGACGCAAGACCACGAAGGCTGGCTGACCATGCAAGGCACCGCGGAACTCGGCTAAAACACTGAGCACATTTCTCCTGAACACATTTCTCCTGAACCAAGTTATCAAGCACTCATGAAAACAACCATTCCCGCCCCCGACGCCCATCAAGACATGCGCGAAGCCCTGCGCGACCTCTGCGGCAGCTTTGACGCCGCCTACTGGCAACAAGTCGACCACGAACGCGGCTACCCCGACACCTTTGTCAAGGCGCTGACCGAAGCCGGCTGGCTGGCGGCACTGATTCCCACCGAATACGGCGGCTCCGGGCTCGGCTTGGCCGAAGCCTCGGTCATCATGGAAGAGATCAATTTCTCCGGCGGCAATGCGGGTTCGTGCCACGGCCAGATGTACAACATGGGCACCTTGCTGCGGCACGGTTCCAAGGTTCAAAAAGACCTGTACCTGCCCAAAATAGCCACCGGCGAATTGCGCTTGCAGTCAATGGCCGTGACCGAACCCAGCACCGGCACCGACACCACGCAGCTCAAAACCACCGCCGTCAAAAAAGGTGACCGCTACGTCATCAATGGCCAGAAAGTTTGGATCTCGCGCATTCAACACTCAGACCTGATGATCTTGCTGGCCCGCACCACGCCGCTGGCCGAGGTCACTCGCAAGAGCGAGGGCATGTCGATCTTCATCGTTGACTTGAAGCAAGCCATCGGCAATGGCATGACCGTCAAGCCGATTCGCAACATGGTGAATCACGAGACCAACGAGGTGTTTTTCGACAACCTCGAAATCCCCGCCGAAAACCTGATCGGCGAAGAAGGCAAAGGCTTCAAATACATCCTCGACGGCCTGAACGCCGAGCGCACCTTGATCGCCGCTGAATGCATTGGCGACTCTTACTGGTTCATCGACCGCGCCCGTCGCTACGCCACCGACCGCGAAGTCTTTGGCCGGCCCATTGGCCAAAACCAAGGCATCCAATTTCCGATTGCCGACAGCTACATTGAGACCGAAGCGGCGAACCTGATGCGCTTCAAAGCCTGCGCCTTGTTCGACGCCGGCCAGCCCTGCGGCGCAGAGTCCAACATGGCCAAATACCTCGCCGCCAAAGCGTCCTGGGAAGCTGCCAATGTGTGCCTGCAAACCCACGGTGGTTTTGGTTTTGCGTGCGAGTACGACGTTGAACGCAAGTTCCGCGAAACGCGTCTGTACCAAGTCGCCCCGATCTCCACCAACCTGATTTACTCCTACGTCGCCGAGCATCTACTCGGCTTGCCAAGGTCTTTCTAATGACTACCGCTACTCCGCAAATTAAAGCCCGTCCACGCCCGCTCGACCACATCACCGTGGTCTCGTTGGAGCATGCGATTGCAGCGCCCTATTGCACCCGTCAACTGGCAGACCTTGGCGCCCGTGTCATCAAGGTGGAGCGCCCCGGTGTGGGTGACTTTGCCCGCGCTTACGACAACCGCGCACGCGGTGAAGCGTCGCACTTTGTCTGGGTGAACCGCTCCAAGGAAAGCTTGGCGCTGGACCTGAAAGACCCGCAGCACCTGGCCGTGCTGAAGCAACTCATCGCCAAAGCCGATGTGCTGGTGCAAAACCTCGCGCCTGGCGCCACGGGCCGCATGGGACTCGACGCCGCCACCCTGCGCGCTGCGGACCCGCGCTTGATCGTTTGCGACATTTCAGGTTACGGCAACGACGGCCCGTACCGCGACAAAAAAGCCTATGACTTGCTGATCCAAAGCGAAGCCGGTTTTCTGAGCATCACCGGTACGCCGGAGCAGCCGAGCAAAGCCGGCAATTCGATCGCCGACATAGCGGCCGGCATGTATGCGTACACCAACATCTTGTCGGCCTTGATGCAGCGCGACAAAACCGGCGAAGGCTCGCACATCGATGTATCGATGCTCGAAGCTTTGGGCGAGTGGATGGGCTACCCGATGTATTACGCCATGGACGACGCTACGCCACCACCGCGCGCAGCGGCCGCCCACGCCACCATTTACCCGTACGGCCCTTTCGCTGCGGGCGACGGCCGTAAAGTAATTCTCGGTCTGCAAAACGAACGTGAATGGCTGCAGTTTTGCAACAAGGTCTTGCTTCAACCCGAGCTCGCCACTGACGTTCGATTTGACCGCAATGCGCTGCGCAGTGCGAACCGGGCCGAGCTGGAAGCCATCATCGTCAAGGCATTCTCAAGCCTCACAGCGGAACAAGTGGTCGAGCGACTCGACAGCGCTCAAATTGCCAATGCGAACATGAACAACATGGCCGACCTGTGGGCCCATCCGCAACTGAAAGCACGTGAACGCTGGACCAGCGTCGGCTCACCGGCTGGCGACTTGCCGGCCCTGCTTCCGCCCGGCAAGCAAAGCAGTTTTGACTACCGCATGGACGCGATTCCCAGCGTCGGCGAACACACCCAAGCCATCTTGGCTGAACTCGGAACGACACTAGGAACAACGCCATGAGCCAACAAAATTCCAGCGCCACAGCCACCCTAGCCGCATTTGCCGCGAACCTGACCACCGCCGACATTCCAGCGTCGGTGTTGCGCAAAACAGAAGACCTGTTTGTCGACTGGTTTGGCTCGGCCATCGGTGGCCACAATGCGCGCCCGGTTGACAGCCTGACACGCTTTGCGCTGAGCATGGGCCCCGACGAAGGGCCGAGCGAAGTGCTCATCACGCGCAGTGGCAGCAGTCCTTACTTGGCAGCCATGGCGAACGCCAGCGCTTCGCATGTGGCTGAACAAGACGACGTGCACAACGGCTCGGTGTTTCACCCCGCCACGGTGGTTTTTCCACCGGCACTGGCGGTGGCGCAAGCCATTGGCGCCAGCGGTGCGCAGCTCATCACGGCGGCCGTGGCGGGGTATGAAGTCGGTATTCGGGTGGGTGAATTTCTGGGCCGCTCGCACTACAAAGTGTTCCACACCACCGGCACGGCAGGCACGTTGGCCGCAGCCGCAGCAGTCGGTCATTTGCTGGGGCTGAATCCCGCGCAAATGCAACACGCTTTTGGTTCGGCCGGCACGCAATCGGCAGGCCTGTGGGAATTCTTGCGGACCGCTGCAGACTCCAAACAACTGCACACGGCGCATGCTGCCGGCGCTGGTTTGATGGCGGCTTATTTGGCCAAAGACGGTTTCACCGGCGCGGCCCAAATTCTGGAAGGCCCGCAAGGCATGGCCGCCGGCATGTCGAGCGATGCCGACGTGCGCAAGCTCACAGCCGGCCTCGGCAGCCGATGGGCAACAGCCGAAACTTCATTCAAATACCACGCCTCGTGCCGTCACACGCACCCGGCGGCAGACGCGCTGCTGCAAGTCATGCAAGACCACCAGTTGCAAGCGCAAGACTTGGCGCGTGTGGTCACGCATGTGCACCAGGGCGCGATCGATGTGCTGGGCCCGGTGACAAATCCAAGCACCGTGCATCAGAGCAAATTCAGCATGGGCACTGTGCTGGGTCTGGCCGCACGTTTTGGTCATGCCGGCTTGATCGAGTTTGACAAGCACTTCAGTGACACCCTGACGACGGCACTGCGGGACAAAGTCGAGATGCAGCTGGACGCCGAAGTCGACGCCGCCTACCCGCAGCGCTGGATCGGCAAAGTCACGGTTTACGCCACGGATGGCCGCGTCTTGCAAGGCCGTGTGGACGAGCCCAAGGGCGACCCGGGCAACACGCTCAGCCGCGACGAAATCACCGCCAAAGCGCTGCGTCTGGCAGCTCACAGTGGCGGCGCCAGCGCCAACGACATGCAAGCGTCCATCGCGCAACTTTGGGAAGTCATGCAGTGGCCGCGCGTTGGCCGCTTGTTGCTGGGGGCCAAATGAGTGCGTCGTTGATCACTGACGCCCGCTCGTTTTTATTTGTGCCGGGGAATCGACCCGAACGCTTTGACAAAGCCTTGGCCAGCCCAGCCGACATGGTGATTGTTGACCTCGAAGACGCTGTACCGGCAGCCGACAAAGCCGCCGCCCGGGTTGCGCTGGCCTCGGCTTGGCAACAGTGGCCAACGGCCCAGCGTGCGCGCTTGGTGGTGCGCATCAATGCGGCTCAAACTGACAGCCATCAGGATGACCTGTCGTGGTTGGCACAACTGCCTGGCCTGCCAGCGGTGATGGTGCCGAAAGCTGAAAAACCCGCCGATCTTGTCGGTGCTCAAGATGCGCTGGGTGAGGCGGCGACCGCCTTGATCGCGATCATTGAATCAGCCGAGGGGCTGGCCAACGTCGACGCACTGGCCCGCAGTCCCCGCGTGCTGCGGCTGGCTTTTGGCAACCTCGACTTTCAGGCAGATCTGGGTATGGCCTGCGGTGCCGATGAAGCCGAACTCGCCCCGGTGCGCGTCGCCATCGTTGTCGCTTCGCGCCGCGCCGGCCTGGCTGCGCCGGTTGATGGTGTGACCACCGATACCCAAGACATGACGCGTGTCAAAACCGATGCAGCCCGCAGCCTGCGCTTTGGTTTTGGCGCCAAACTGTGCATTCATCCTTCCCAGGTGGTGGCTGTTCATTCTGCGTTTACGCCCACTGCCATGCAAATAGATTGGGCCAGGCGCGTGTTGCTAGCTGAAGCTGCCGCCGGTGGCGGCGCCTTCGTGGTGGACGGCCGCATGATCGACCCACCCGTGCTCAAACTGGCCCGTCAATGTCTGGCGATGGCTCAGCTTGAATAAGGGATTTACAGACATCCCGTCAGTCGCTCATAATCCAACCGCCTAATTTATTATTCTTTTGACAATTGACAACCAACGGACCATCATGAAAAAACAATTGAAATCAGTCTTGCTTGGATGCCTTGTGGCCTGCGGTATCGGTTCAGCACAAGCCCAAACTTACCCCGACAAGCCCGTGATTCTGGTGGTGCCGTTTGCCGCCGGTGGTCCGACTGACGTAGTGGCCCGCATGATTGCCATTCCGATGGGCAAGTCTCTCGGGCAAACCGTGCTGGTAGAAAACACCGTGGGTGCCGGTGGCACCATTGCAACCCAACGTGTGGCCCGTGCAGCGCCTAACGGTTACACCCTTTTCATTCACCACATGGGCATGGCGACAGCGCCTGCGCTGTATAAAAAGCTCAACTTTGACACGCTCAAAGACTTTGAATACATCGGCCAAGTGGTTGACGTGCCGATGACCCTGCTGGCACGCAAAGACTTTCCCGCTAAAAACTTCGCTGAGCTGAAAACTTACGTGCAAGCCAACAAAGAAAAAATCTCGATGGCCAACGCTGGACTGGGCGCGGTGTCACATTTGTGCGGCCTGCTCTTCATGACCGCCTTGGAGACCACGCTCAACACCATTCCCTACAAGGGCACGGGTCCGGCCATGAATGACTTGCTCGGTGGTCAGGTTGACCTGCTGTGCGACCAGACATCCCAAACTGTTCCGCTGATCAAAGAAAACCGCGTCAAAGTCTACGGTGTGACGACCCTCAAACGACTCGAGGCCTTGCCCAATGTGCCGACCCTCGACGAACAGGGCTTGAAAGGTTTTGAGGTCAAAGTCTGGCACGGCATGTACGCCCCTAAAGGCACGCCGGCACCGGTGATTGACAAGGTCAACGTGGCACTGCGCGCGGCCTTGCAAGATCCGATGATCAAACAACGCTTCAAAGACCTGAGCTTGGAAGCGCCCTCGATGGAGAAGGTCACACCGGCAGGTTTGAAGACTCAGCTCGAAGCTGAAATTATCAAATGGGGCCCGGTGATCCGCAAAGCCGGTATTTACGCCGACTGAGCTGTTTAACGCTGAACCCCAAAGAGCCGCTTTAGCGGCTCTTTTTGATGGCACAAGCAGATCACCTATGAAAAAACACGTTGCCCTGACACTGCTGGTATTGACCACCTTGGGCGTTTTGAAGACGCATTTCGACATTGAGCGCCAGGACGGCGGCTATTTCTTGAGCTACCAAGGCAAGAAACATGATGTTCTGGGCGCACTCCTGAACCAAACGAACAGCGTGTTGCGGCAGTGCCCTGATGTGCAACCGCTTGACGCCAACAGTGTCGTGGCGAAGTCAGCCCTAGTCGCCATCCAGAACTTCAGCCCGCCCGACTCCCAACATGCACGGCTGCTGGGTTTGCTGCAACAAGACACATGGCTGTTGGCCGAGCTTGAATTCACCACGCTGAATCCAGCCGTGGTGCTGCTGAAAACCACACCAGAAAAGGTCAGTGTTGTTGAAGGCGCTGTCTGGAGCGGCACCACCGCCCCCTGGACATCTGCACCGTTCATCCGCCGCTACATCGGAGACCGTGCACCGCAAGCACCGTCAGAACTGCTGAAGTGTTTTGACCCTGCCAGTCAGTTGTTC
>CANCCE010000126.1 GCA_947374505.1 Comamonadaceae bacterium
ACGCCCGCATCAGCCAAGCAGACTTGATCGTCGTCGGTTCGCATGGCCGGCGTGGTGTCGGTCGGGTGCTGCTGGGCAGCGATGCGGAGCAGATTATTCGCCAAGCACCTGTGCCGGTGTTGGTGGTGCGCTGAGTCGGTTCAACCTGCCCGTGAATTGATCTCTTGACGGAGATGCCCTACAGGCGCGAAAGCGCAAAAGCGCAGTAGCGGCGGCGAGCAAGGGTGACGTGCCGCTGCATCGTTTCGGACATCCGCCGACCTACAATATTTTGATTCACATCCGGCGTCGGAGAAAAACATGATTCCCAGTTCAACTCAACTTTTGGCTAAACGTGCGTTGATCACGGGCGCATCCAGCGGCTTGGGTGCGCATTTCGCCCATTTGCTGGCCAGTCAGGGCGCCGATGTGGTGCTGGTGGCTAGGCGTGTGGGGGCTCTTGATGCAGTCGCTGACAAGGTCAGGTCGCACGGGCATTCAGTCGTTACCATTGCCATCGATGTCACCGACAGTGCCTCACTCGCGGGTCTTGCCGATGCCGCTGGCCCAGTCGACATTCTCATCAACAACGCTGGCGTTGTGCGTGAAGGCGCAGCCTTGACTCACACAGAGAACGACTGGGACACGGTGCTGGACACCAACCTGAAGGCTATGTTTTTAGTGGCGCAGGCTTTGGCACCAGGTATGCGGGAGCGGGGCGGCGCTTGCATCGTCAATGTGGCCTCGATCTTGGGGCTCCGGCAAGCGGCTGGCGTGGTTTCCTATGCGGTGTCTAAAGCCGGTGTGATTCAGCTCACCAAATCACTCGCACTCGAATGGGCACGCTACGGCATACGTGTCAACGCGATGGCCCCCGGCTACATCGAGACCGACCTCAATCAAGACTTTTGGGGTACGGACGCCGGCAAAGCTTTGATCAAGCGGATACCCCAACGTCGGCTGGGGCAGTTGTCAGACCTGGATGGACCCCTGCTTTTGTTGGCATCCGATGCCTCTCGCTACATGACGGGTTCCGTGCTGGCGGTTGATGGCGGGCATCTTGTCAGCAGTCTCTGACCTGTCTGACCGCCTGATGCGTCCTCATTCAACTTTCCAAATATTCCACTCAAGGACACACCATGCACACACCCAGTCCCACTGAACGCAGCCGAATTTTGGCTGATCGTGTTGAAGCTTTTGTTCGAGAAACGGTGATTCCCTACGAGCGTGATGCCCGTTGCACGCCCCATGGACCCACTGAAGAATTGGTCGCAGAGTTGCGTACCAAGGCCCGCGCTGCCGGTTTGATGACCCCACACATCTTGCCCGATGGTGGGCACCTGAGTCAGTTAGAAACGGCCGCTGTGTTGAAACGCTCCGGCCTGTCACCGTTAGGGCCTGTGGCGGTCAACACCATGGCCCCCGATGAAGGGAATATGTTTTTGTTGGGCAAGATCGCCACAGAAGCACAGAAGGGGCATTTCCTCGAACCATTGATTCGCGGTGATGCTCGCTCGGCATTTTTCATGACGGAGCCCGCTTCAGAAGGCGGGGCAGGGTCGGACCCTTCCATGCTACAAACCACGGCCGTACCAGACGGGAATGATTGGATCATCAACGGCCGCAAGATGTTCATCACCGGGACCAAGGGTGCTTCGGTGGGCATTGTCATGGCCCGTACCGGCAGTGGTGAACAGGCCCAAGCCACGATGTTTTTGTTTGACTTGCCGAATCCAGCCCTGCGCATTGAGCGCGTGCTCGACACGATGGACAGTTCCATGCCGGGTGGCCATGCGCAAGTTCTTTTCGACCAACTTCGGGTGCCCAACAGCCAAGTCCTGGGTGCTGTGAACGAAGGTTTTCGCTACGCCCAGATACGTCTCTCGCCGGCACGTTTGTCACATTGCATGCGCTGGCATGGTGCAACGACGCGCGCGCATGAGATTGCCGTGCAGTACGCAACCACCCGCAAGGCTTTTGGTAAATTACTGGTGGACCATGAAGGCGTGGGCTTCATGCTGGCTGACAACTTGATTGATTTGCAGCAATCTGCCTTGATGATTGATTGGTGCGCCGGTGTTTTGGATGGTGGCTCACAAGCCACGACGGAAAGCTCGATGGCCAAAGTGGCCGTGTCAGATGCGCTCTTTCGTGTTGCAGACCGTTGCGTCCAGGTCATGGGCGGCAGTGGGGTTTTGCGAGACACGATTGTTGAGCAAGTTTTTCGTGAAGTCCGCGCTTTCAGAATTTACGATGGCCCAACCGAAGTGCATAAATGGTCTATCGCCAAGAAAATCAAACGTGATGCATTGCCAAAGAAGATCCCATGAGCGATGCTGTTGATTTTGGTGGAACCATCCCGGTTCGCGAGCAGCACCGGATTGACGAGTCTGCACTCAGGCGGTGGATGCAGAAAAATGTAGCTGGTTTTCAGGGGCCATTGGTGGTCGACCAATTCAAGGGCGGCCAATCTAACCCTACCTATCGTCTGCGCACGCCGTTGCGTTCATACGTCTTGCGGAGAAAGCCTCCGGGTGTGCTGCTCAAAGGTGCCCATGCCGTTGAGCGGGAGGCGAGGGTGATGGCGGCTCTCGGAACTGTGGGTTTTCCAGTTCCTAAAATTCATGGCCTGTGCATGGATGACTCGGTCATTGGCAGTTGGTTCTTTGTCATGGACATGGTTGAGGGTCGTATCTTTTGGGATGCCAGCTTTGCCGATGTGCCGCGCGCACAGCGGGCTGATTATTTGGACGCCATGAATGCGACTTTGGCCACATTGCATTCCATCCCACCTGAATCCATCGGTTTATCCGACTATGGTCGCAGCGGTGGCTATGTCTCTAGGCAGATTGCCCGTTGGTCTCAACAGTATCTTGAGGATGAACTTGCGGGCCGTCACCCTGCTATGGACCAACTGGTTGAATGGTTGCCTGCACACATCCCGCTAGATGATGAAACAGCCATCACCCACGGTGATTTCCGTGCCGACAACATGATTTTTCATTCCACTGAGCCTCGCGTGCTGGCTGTGCTCGACTGGGAGCTGTCGACGCTGGGTCATCCGCTGGCCGACTTTGCCTACAACGCCATGATGTATCGGATGCCGCCCGACATCTTAGGGGGCATTCGGGGACTTGATCTCAAGGCACAGGGACTGCCAGATGAGGCGGACTATGTGTCGGCTTACTGCCGCCGCACAGGACGAGCCGCTATGCCGGATCTCGACTTTTACATCGCCTTCAACATGTTTCGTTTCGCCGCCATTCTCCACGGTATTCGAGGGCGCGTGAAACGTGGCACAGCGACAAGTGATGGTGCCCAAGCCATGGGTGAACGTTATATGCGGGTTGCGGACATTGCTTGGGAACAGGTTGAAGCGATCAAAGCCCGTGGTAACTTTTGAGAGATGGCCGCCAGACTTTAATCACTTGCCAAGATGTTATTTAACATAATATACATCGTGGAATATTAATAGGTCGATACAGAGGCCGAGGTCGACACTGGTAAATACCCTTATAAAAATGAGATCTAAAGACTCCCCGCACACTGAAGACCATTGCCGGCATGGGCCAGCGTCAAAGGAAATCTTCATGAACAACAACAACATCAGCGGCAAAGTCATTGTCATCACGGGAGCCAGCAGCGGCTTAGGCGAAGCGACGGCCAGGCACTTAGCGGCACAAGGCGCTGCATTGGTATTAGGCGCCCGCCGAACAGAAAAATTGGAAGCGATCGCCAAAGACTTGCGTGCGGCAGGCGCCAAGGTTGAAGTTCTCACCACGGATGTCACCAACGCTGTTCAAGTGAAAGCACTGATTCAAAAAGGCATTGACGTGTTTGGACGCATCGATGTGTTGATCAATAACGCTGGATTGATGGCTATTGCACCACTGAGCGCACGCAAAGTTGATGAGTGGGACCGCATGATCGACATCAACATCAAAGGCGTGTTGTATGGGATCGCGGCGGCATTGCCGGTGTTTCAAACCCAAGGCAGCGGTCATTTCATCAATCTGGCATCGGTCGCAGGACTCAAAGTGTCAAGCCCCGGTGGTACGGTTTACAGCGGCACCAAGTTTGCTGTTCGAGCCATCTCGGAAGGCTTACGACATGAAGTCGGCGGCAGCATCCGCACAACGATCATTTCACCAGGTGCGGTGGAATCCGAGTTGAAATTTGGCAGTACGGATGAAACCAGCGTCAGGGCGGTAGGCTTGAAGTACGAGATCGCGATTCCAGCGGACTCAGTGGCGAGGGCGATCGCCTTTGCGATCGAGCAACCCGCAGAAGTCGATGTCAATGAAATCGTGTTGCGCCCTGCACTGCAGGATTACTGATCACCAGTGACCCTTTGTCCGTGGCTGTTCAAGTTGCGGCTGTTTGGGCATGCTTTGCGGCGTGAGAAGTTTGATGGCGTCAGGCCGGCTGCCGCGCTGAGCGAAGTCAAGGGCGTTCAAACCTTGCTGGTTTGTCTGCAAGGGTTGGGCGCCCTCTGCAAGCAGTAATTTAACGGCATCACCCGTGCCATACTGCGCCGCCATCATCAGCGGTGTTGTACCGTTTGGCGATTCAGCATCAACAAAGGCGTTGTGATCAAGCAGTAAGCGCAGCATCTCGAGATGCCCTTTGGATGCCGCGTAATGCAGCGGTGTCCACCCTGTTTTGTTCACATCGGCCTCTTTCTCGATGAGCTGTTGAGCCAAAACCAAATGGTTGTTCAAGGCCGCATACATGAGTGGGCTTTCGTCATCTGCATTCAGGTAGTTAACGTTGATTTCCGGTGCTGCCAACAGTGCTTCGGCGGCCATTAAAGCCGAGTCGGCCAGCGCCATCGTCAGGCCGTGGCGAGCCTGCGGGTCAATGGTGTTGGGGTCAAAGCCACGCTTGACCAGTGCCGTGATGGTCCCGGGATCATCCCGTTTGATGGCGGTGAAAAAGTCATCGTAAGACCCGGAATTTGCAGAAGAAAATGCAGCAAAAACAAGGCTTATAACAACAAACTTAAAGTAGTTTATGAAGATTTTCATGGTGTCGTGGCACCACCGTTAAGCCGCGACGACACCCGAAAACAAACGTTCGAAGTTAAGCGAGGTCGCTGCTGCAACAGCCTCAACGGGCACCCCCCGGACTTGTGCAATTTGCTGTGCGACCAAGGGGACAAACGACGGATTGTTGGTCTTGCCGCGGTGCGGCATCGGCGCGAGGTAGGGGCTGTCAGTCTCGATCAACATCCGGTCCATGGGGACAAACGCAGCAACATCACGCAGGTCGCCGGCGGTCTTGAAGGTCAAAATCCCGGAAAACGAAATATAAAAACCAAGGTCCAAAGCGGCACGCGCAACCGCTTGGCTTTCAGTGAAGCAATGAAACACGCCGCCGGCACTGCCCACGCTGGCATCTTCACCCTCTTCCTTCAAAATGGCCAGCGTGTCGTCAGAGGCGTTGCGGGTGTGAATGATCAGTGGTTTGCCGGTTTGGCGCGCGGCCCGAATATGCACCCGAAAACGCTCCCGTTGCCAGGCCATGTCCGCCACAGACCTGTCACCCAAACGGAAATAATCCAGCCCGGTTTCACCAATGCCCACAACTTTGGATCGCTCGGCCCGTCGTAAAAGATCTTCCAGGCTCGGCTCGGTGACGCCTTCATTGTCGGGATGTACACCGACGCTGCACCAAAAATTGTCGTACGCGATGGCTAAGGAATGAACATCGTCAAACTCTTCAAGCGTGGTGCAGATCACGAGCGCGCGATCGACTTGAGCCGCCGCCATAGCCGCACGAATTTGCGGCATCTGGGACTTGAGTTCTGGATAAATAAGGTGGCAATGCGAGTCGGTGAACATGAGAATCTGACGTAAAAAGGAGCGGGATGATCAACGTGTCGTCAATGCCTGCTTAGCCCGACTGACCAACGCTTCAAGCATCAGGCCGGGGTTGTAAGGGTGCTCTACCGTTCTAGCGCTGACAGCAAGTTCTTTGGACCATGCAGCCAGCGCAAAAATGCTGGCCGGGGAGCCCATGTGATGTGTTTCAGCAGAAGTTTGTTTGGGCACCGGCAGAGGTAAATCCGCCAGACCGAAAAAGCGCGGCTGAGCCCCCACTTTGACAGCCCAGACATCATGGCAAATTTTTTGCAGCGCATCGACCACCAATGCAGGTGCCCAGCCAGTTAAGGCACCCACGTCACCACGGGCCATGGCTTTGGGCAAGGCCTGCCAGTCACGGGCTGCCTCATCGGGCGCCCCGCCTTGCAGCCAAGCCAGCGCATCAGACGGCCGGCCACCGGCAGCCGCCAGCAGCACACGCAAGTCATCCAGTTTCGGCGGGGGTGGTTTGGCGCGTCCGGCTTTGACGCTCTTGGGGGCTTTCATGCCCTCCTCTTCGTCTGCCTCAACAGGCTCATCCATGGCGCTTTGCTTTTGCAGCCACGCCAGACTGTCTTCAAACGCCGGCCAACGCATGGTGTGACTCTGGCATCGACTGCGAATGGTCGGCAGCAACTGCTGCGCCGCTTCGGTGGCCAGGATGAACTTGACTTCGCCCGGGGGTTCTTCGAGCGTTTTGAGCAAGGTGTTGGCGGTGATGCCATTCATGCGCTCAGCCGGGAACACCAACACGACCTTGGTAGGACCGCGTGACCGGGTGAGTTGAGAAAACGAGACCACCTCACGGGCAGCATCGACCTTGATTTCTTTGCTGGGCTTGCGCTTTTTGCTGTCGAGGTCGTCCTGGGTTTTTTGGTCCAACGGCCAGCCGAGGCTGAGAAACAAGGTCTCCGGAATCAGCATGCGCAAATCGGCATGGGTGTGGACGTCGACCGCATGGCAACTGCCGCAATGACCGCAAGCGCCCTGCGGGGTCGGCGCTTCACACAGCCAAGCCCGCGCCAGTGCCATCGCCAAGTCAAATTGACCCAGACCGGAGGGTCCGCTCAACAGCCAAGCATGGCCGCGCTGGCTCAACAGACTTTCGAGTTGGACTTGCAACCAGGGTGCGAGTTGGCGGCGTTCAGCCAAGGGGTTGGTCGCGTTCATGCCAGCCAGCCTTTCGCCACAAAAACAGCGTGAACATCATGCCAAACCGCTTGCTGTGATTGTCCCGCTTCGATGCGCGCAAAGCGCCCAGCATCACCGACCATGCGGCGCGCATAGCCATCAACGACACGACGGAAAAATTCGACGGGTTGCGATTCAAACTTGTCAGGCAGACGGGCGCCAGCGAGTCGCTTCGCGGCTTCTTCAGGGGCCAAGTCAAACCAGACGGTGAGTTCTGGCTGAATCAGTTTGGATTGCCCCGGCTCTGCAGCGCCTTGCACCATCGTTTCAAGTTGCGTCAGGACCGCTTCGTCAAAGCCACGGCCACCCCCTTGATAGGCAAATGTGGCGTCGGTGAAACGGTCACACAAGACAACGTCTCCACGTGCCAGCGCTGGCAAGATCACGCAAGCCAAGTGGTCGCGGCGGGCGGCAAACATCAACAGCGCTTCCGTCAGCGGGTCCATCGGGTCGTTCAGCACCAGCGTGCGAAGGGTTTCAGCCAGCGGTGTACCGCCCGGTTCTCGGGTAAGGGTGACTGCCCTGCCCTGTGCTTTAAACGCAGCAGCCAAAGCGCCAATATGGGTTGATTTTCCGGCACCGTCGATGCCTTCAAAGCTGATGAACAGTCCCCGCATTCAGCGTCCCCGAATGTATTTGTTAACCGCACGGTTGTGCTCGTCCAGCGATGCACTGAACTGGCTGCTGCCATCGCCTCGCGCCACAAAATAAAGTGCGTCGGTCTTGGCCGGTTGCACTGCGGCCAACAGCGCAGCGCGGCCTGGCATGGCAATCGGCGTGGGGGGCAAACCGCCACGGGTGTAGGTGTTGTAGGGTGTGTCCGTCAGCAAGTCACGCCGACGCAGATTGCCATCAAATTGAGAGCCCATGCCGTAAATGACAGTGGGGTCGGTCTGCAGCATCATGCGGATGCG
>CANCCE010000127.1 GCA_947374505.1 Comamonadaceae bacterium
TGGCTGACTTCAAAGCGGTAGACCGGATCGATGCCGGCCTTGGCCATGGCGTCGTCCAGCAGCTGGCGGTTGCCGCTGGAGCGTGCCGCCGTCATCAAGCGCTCGTCGCTCAATGCCGACCACGCCACCGACGGCTGCGCGGCCAGCGGATGGTCACGCCGCATCGCCAGCACAAACGGGTCGGTGTGGATCGGCTCAAAGTCCACGCCCGGCACTTGGCTGCCGAAAAAACTGATGCCGAAATCGGACTCGCCAGACATCACGCTGGCCAGCACTTGACTCGCGCCTTCGTCGACCACACGCACCCGGATCAAGGGATAGTGCTCGGTGAACGAGCCCAGCACCGAGGGCAAAAAATGAATCGCTGCTGAAGGCACACAGGCCACAGTGACCCGGCCGCTGCCACTCGCGGCAATGTCCGAGATGCCGAGGATGGCGAACTCCAGGTCGTCCAGCGCAGCTTGGGCGCGCTCTAAAAAGACCCGGCCCATGGCGGTCAATGCGACCGAGCGGGTGGTCCGGTTGAACAGCCGCGCGCCCAGAATCGTCTCTAACTTGTCGATGCGCCGGCTCAGCGCCGGGGCCGACAAATGGATGTGGTCGGCCGCCGCCCGAAAGCTCCCGCGTTCGGCGACGGCGACAAACGCCTGTAATTGCTGCAAATCAAAATTGATGCGTGACATGCAGCAATGCTATCAAAAATTGCACTTCACAGAATGATGCGTCCGTCGCATCATGGCGGGCAAAACACAGATTCACAGGAGATTTGCATGCGATCCCAAGCCTCTTTGATATCGGCATTCTTCAAGCCGTTCTTGACACCCTTGATGGCCAGTCTGGCCCTGGCCGGTCCGGCGCTGGCACAAACTTGGCCCGACAAAACCATCACCATCGTCGTGCCAACGGCCCCGGGCGGTGCCAACGATGCGATGGCCCGCATCATCGCGCAGGGTCTGAGCGCGCGACTGGGCAAATCGGTGGTGGTCGACAACAAGGCCGGGGCCAACGGTGCCATTGCAGCAGAATTCGTTGCCCGCGCCGCGCCTGACGGCTACACCATCATGTTTGGCTACATTGCCACCCACGGTATCAACCCGGCCCTGCAAAAACTCCGTTACGACCCGGTGGCCGACTTCGAGCCGATCGGCATGGTGGCGGCGTCGCCCACGGTGCTGGTGGCGAACAACGCCGTGCCGGTCAAAAACGCCAAAGAACTGGTGCAGCTGATCAAGTCCAAGCCGGACACCTTCAGCTACGCCACGGCCGGCAACGGGACCGCCCCACACATTGCCGGTGAACTCTTCAAACTGTCGGCCGGATTGGACGTGGTCAGCGTGCCTTACAAGGGCTCGGCCCCCGCCGTGGTCGACACCATTGCCGGCAACACGCAGTACATGTTTCCCAGCCTGTTCACGGCGTACCCGCAGATCAAAGGTGGCAAGCTCAAAGCCTTGGGCATCGCTGGTGAAAAGCGCTCGTCGGTGCTGCCGGATGTGCCCACGCTCGCCGAACAAGGGATTGCGAATGTCAACATGTCGCAGTGGTACGCCATGTTTGCGCCAGCCAAAACACCGAAGACGGTGATCGACCGGCTGAACCGCGAGATGAACACTGTGCTGGCTGACAAAATAGCCGCCAAAAGAATTGAAGACCAGGGCGCCGAGGTTGAAACCGGCACGCCTGAGCAGCTCAAAACGCTGGTGCAAAAAGAAGTGACGCATTGGAAAAATGTCGTCACCGCCGCGAAAATCAGAGTCGATTAAATTCACGTCATCCACTTTTCACACACCAAAGAAGAAGCCATGCCCTCCTCCATCATTGACTCCAAAATCTTCGGCGACATGTTCAGCGACGCCGCCATGCGCCACGTCTGGAGCGACGAAAACCGCACCGCCAAATACCTCGACATCGAACGCGCACTGGCCAAGGTGCAGGGCGAGCTCGGCATCATCCCGAAAGAAGCCGCTGCCGAAATCGTCAAAAACTGTGAGCCCAGCCAGATCGACTGGGTCAAGCTCAAGGCCAAGACCGAGCAAATCGGCTACCCAATCATTGCCGTGGTCAATCAAATCAACGCCCACTGCAAAGACAAACTCGGCGAGTATTGCCATTGGGGCGCGACCACGCAAGACATCACCGACACGGCGGCCGTCTTGCAAATTCGTGAAGGCTTGGCGCTGGTCGAAGCTGACCTGAAAGACATCTCAGACTCGCTCGCCAAGCTGGCCCTGACGCACCGCAACACGCCCATCATCGGGCGCAGCAATTTGCAGCAAGCCACACCGATCACCTTTGGCTACAAGATGGCCAGCATCTTGGCGGGCATTGAGCGGCATCGCGAGCGTCTGGAGCAGCTCAAGCCGCGCGTGTTGGTTGGTGAGTTCGGCGGCGCTTCAGGCACCTTGTCGTCGCTGGAAACCGGCGCGATGGAAACCCAGGCCGGCCTGATGAAAGAACTTGGCCTCGGTCAGCCGCTGATCTCGTGGCACACCGTGCGCGACAATTTTGCCGAAGTCGGTGCATTTTTGGGCATCGTGGGCGGCTCACTCGGCAAGATCGCCATGGACGTCAAGTTGATGATGCAAACCGAAGTGGCCGAGGTCTTCGAGCCCTTCGCGCCCGGCCGCGGGTCGTCGAGCACCATGCCGCAAAAACGCAACCCGATTTCGTGCCTGTACATCCACGCCAACATCTCAGTGGTGCGCCAACTCGCGGCCTCGCTGATGGATGCGATGGTCGCTGACCACGAGCGTTCGACCGGCCCGTGGGAGATTGAATGGGTGGCGATGCCGGAAATTTTCTGCCTGATGTCGGGCGCGCTGAAGCAGACCAAGTTCATTTTGGCCGGGCTGGAAGTGGACGCCGAGCAGATGCGCCGCAACATCGACATGACGCATGGTCTGGTGATGTCCGAGGCCGTGATGATGGGCCTTGGCCCTTACATCGGCCGCGAGTACGCGCACGATCTGGTTTATGACATCTGCCGCGACGCCTTGAAGAAAAAACGCCCGCTGATCGATCTGTTGGCCGAGCACCCGGAGATCAACAAGCATGTCACGCGCGAACAACTGGCCGGCTTTTGCGATCCGATGAACAACCTCGGGCAAGCCGGCGTGATGGTCGACCGTGTGCTGGCGGCGCGACGGGTCTGAGTCTCTGCATTCACTACCGCAGCGCAGCCATGGCATGGCGGGGATAATCTCCGTCCATGCAACTGGTAAACAAACAAGGGCCTAAACAGCGCATCGTGGTCGGCTTGAGCGGCGGGGTCGACTCGGCTGTGACGGCCTACCTCTTGAAGCAGCAGGGCCATGAGGTCATCGGCATCTTCATGAAGAACTGGGAAGATGACGATGACAGCGAGTTCTGCTCGTCAAACATCGACTTTGTCGACGCGGCTGCCGTGGCCGACGTGCTTGGCATCGAGATCGAACACGTCAACTTTGCGGCTGACTACAAAGACCGCGTGTTCGCCGAATTTTTGCGCGAATACCAGGCCGGCCGCACGCCGAACCCGGACATTCTGTGCAACGCTGAAATCAAGTTCAAGGCCTTTTTAGACCATGCCATGCGGCTGGGCGCCGAAAAAATCGCCACCGGTCATTACGCGCGGGTGCGCGTCAATGAAGCTACCGGCCTGCATGAATTGCTCAAGGGGCTTGATCCAAGTAAGGACCAGAGTTACTTTTTGCACCGGCTGAACCAGGCGCAGTTGTCGAAGACGCTGTTCCCGGTGGGCGAGCTGCACAAGACCGAAGTCCGCCGCATCGCCGATGAGATTGGCCTGCCCAACGCCAAGAAAAAAGACTCCACCGGCATCTGTTTCATCGGTGAAAGGCCTTTCCGAGAATTTCTGAACCGCTACATCGCCAAAGCGCCTGGCCCAATCAAGAACGACAACGGCCGGGTGCTGGGCGAGCATGTGGGCTTGAGCTTTTACACGCTGGGTCAGCGGCAAGGCTTGGGCATCGGCGGCGTCAAGGCCAAAGGCGCAGATCTCAAAGCCGCGTTAGCCCGCGGCCAGCGCGGCGTGGGTGAGCACGAGCCCTGGTTTGTGGCGCGCAAAGACATGGCTAGTAACACGCTTTGGGTGGTGCAAGGCCACGACCACCCGTGGCTGCAATCGACGGTGTTAACGGCGCAAGACTGCAGCTGGGTCGCCGGCAGCGCGCCAGCCTTGGGCGGGTTGGCGGCCAAGACCCGCTACCGACAAGCGGATGCGGCTTGCGAATTGCGCACCGCTTCCACTAGCCACTGCGAATTGCACTTTGCGCAGCCCCAGTGGGCTGTGACGCCGGGTCAGTCAGCGGTGCTGTACGACGGTGAAGTGTGCTTGGGCGGCGGGGTGATTGCGAGCAGCAATGTCCCCGGCGCCGCTTGAGCGAGCCGACGGGCTCAGTCAATCAGTAAACCGTCTCGAGGTAGGTGTAGATGTAGTTCGAGCCGCCATTGACGTTGCCCAGCAGACGTGACGACTTGAAAATGCCAGAGCGGTGCGACACGCCCAAGCCGATGTAAGTGTCTTTCAAGGGCCGAGAGCCAATCAAATCACCCAAGCTCACGTCCAGTGTCGGGTCCAGGTAATTCAGCAGGCGCGAGGTCTGGTCGCCTTGGGCTGCTTGACTGCCGACCTCTTGATAAGGAACGTGCTGCGCCATCGACACACCCATGCCCATGCCGAGGCGGGTTTTGATGCGGTCTTGCCACGGAAAGCCGGTGTAAAAAGCCTTCATGAACAAATCCACTTGCAGCCCATTGGACTGCAAGCCGCTGTCATTGTGCTGAGCCAGACCGACGTAGCCGACGACATCAATGGGTAAGCCATTGAAGTTTTGGATGAAGGGGCGGCCAACCTGGATGGCGCTGATGCTGGTTGGATTGACTTTGGTGGTGGACAGGCATTGCGCCGTCACGATTTTGATCAAATGGCAACCGTCTGCGGCGGCTCGGCCGTAGAGCACCTTGAAATACGTCGGTGAACTGGCGCCGACCCACTCGCTGTCATGGGGACCAAAGTCGTAGACCGCACCGAGGTAATAACTGGGCAGCACACGTTGATCCACGATGGGGCTGTTTTTAACGCTGTTGCCGAGTACGGTGGCCGAGACGCCGGTCAGCAAGCGCCAGTGTCGGGATACTTCGTAAGTCGCGTTCAGGCCGACCCGGGCTTCTAAGCCTGCTCCGGGCTCATAGGCGGCGCGCGTGGCGGTGGCCTCGCCGGTCTTGACGCCGTAGTAATAGTTGTTCAGATTGGCGTTTCGCCAAGCCAAGTTCACCGTCGGCCGCCAAGTCAATGCGCCCGCACGCCACTCCTTTGAGTATCCCAGGCGCGCTTCAGTCCCTTGGTGCGTGCTGTTGGAGTCATGCACCATCTCCGCTTTGAGTTGGCCCCAAGACTGACGAAGACTGTACGACAGGCCGATATCGACGCTGGTGTCGCGTATGGCCATGCCGGCCAAGCTGGCAGGTGCCCTGGTCAGGGGAAAACCTTCAAGGCGTCGTTCGACCAACAGATCAAGGCGTTGTGTGGGTTCGTCCAGCAGCTTCAGGCCGACACGGTTGACGTCCAGAAAAAGTTGTTTGCCGTCATAGATGTACAGCGGCATCAAATCAAAACGGCTGCCGGCGCCTGCATAGGGTGAACGCTCCACCCGCGGCGCAAAACCCAGAGCTGCGCTGTTGGCTTCAGGCAAGTCGACGGTCAGCCCGGACGCATAGTTTTGGGCGTGAATGGGTGGCACTGCGGCAAGGCCCGTGGCCAGCAGGGCTGCGCAGGCGCAGTTGTAGAGATGTGAACGTTGGAACATGGGGTCTACTTGGCGTGAGAAAAACTTTAAAGCCCGCACAAGGCGGGCTTTTCCGGACCGCTAGCGGTTCAAAAATTAAAACGGAATGTCGTCGTCCATGTCGTCAAAACCGCTGGCGGCTTTGGATGGGGCGGGCGCTGCCGGACGTTGTGCCGGGGCGGCTGGTGGACGGGCTGCGGCCGGTGGACGTGAGTAGCTTTGGCGTTCGCCACCGCCTTCGTCGTCACCGCCGGGAGCGCCCATGCCTTCACGGCCACCCAACAACTGCATTTCGTTGGCGATGATCTCAGTGGTGTATTTTTCGACGCCGTCTTTGTCGGTCCATTTGCGTGTTTTCAGGCGACCTTCGACATACACGGGCCGACCTTTTTTCAGGTATTCGCCGGCGATTTCGGCCAATCGGTCGTAAAACACGACGCGGTGCCATTCGGTTTCTTCCACCTTCTCGCCGGAGGATTTGTCTTTCCAGTTGCGGGTGGTGGCGAGGCTGACGTTGCAGATGGCCGCGCCATTGGGTGTGTAGCGCACTTCAGGGTCACGCCCCAAATTGCCGATGATGATGACTTTGTTGATCGATGCCATGGCGTGTTCTCCTAATTCTGACAGTTTAACTGGCCGAGCTCGCCGTTGCCGGCGCCGGGTTCGCTGCAGGCTGGAGATGGCGGCTGGGCGCGCGCATGGGCCACGCCAGCACCAGCCACAGCAGCATCAGCGCACTGCAGGCCATGAAGAGGGCGCCGGGGCCGGCTGTTTTAGCCAGCCAGCCACCTGCCGCACCGCCCGCAAAAAAGCCCAGCGACTGCAGTGTGTTGTAAACCCCCAGCGCTGCGCCGCGGGCATGCGCCGGTGCGGCCCGAGACGCTAGGCTGGGCTGGCAAGACTCCAGCACATTGAAGCCGCAGAAAAAGACAAACAACAAGCAGGCCAGCGCGACCAGACTTGGCGTGCCATGTTGGGCCGACCACATGAAGCCCAGCTGGACCAGCAAAATCAAGCCAATGGCGCTTAAAAAGACAGCCCGCAGATAACCGCGCCGCTCCAGCGGAAAGAGCGTACCACCCAGCACCACAAAAGACGCCAGCACCGCAGGCAGATACACCTGCCAGTGCGCGGCTTTGTCCAGCCCGGCTTGGACCAACAGCGCCGGAATGGCCACCCACATGGCCAACTGCACAGCGTGCAACACAAACACGCCGAGGTTCAGGCGCAGCAGCGTAGGTTCGCGCAGCACCAGCTTCAAACTGCCCCGAGGACGCTGCACCGGCTTGGCCGGTTCCGGCGGAACAACCCAAGCCACGATGGCCATACCGGTCAAGGCCAACAGACCTGTCAGGGCGAACAAACCACCCAGCCCGATCTGCGCCGCCAGCATCGGTGCCACGACCAAAGACAGTGCAAACATCAGGCCAATGCTGATGCCCACCAGCGCCATCGCCTTGGTGCGCACTTCGTCGCGGGTCTGGTCGGCCAACAGTGCTGTGACGGCGGCTGAAATCGCGCCAGCGCCCTGAATCGAACGGCCGATGATGAGCCAGGTCAAATCGCTGGCGGCCATGGCGACAAAGCTGCCCAAGGCAAAGAGCAGCAGCCCGAAAATGATCACGCGCTTGCGGCCTAACCAGTCCGAGGCCAGCCCAAAAGGAATTTGCAGCAGGCCTTGCGTCAGTCCGTAAATGCCCATCGCCAGACCAACACGGGCAGGGTCATCGCCACCCGGCAAGCGGGCGGCCTCCAGCGCAAACACCGGCAGCACCAAAAAAAGACCCAACATGCGCAGCGCAAAAATCGATGCCAGCGACAAGCTGGCGCGCCGCTCGGTGGCGGTCATGAGGGTGTTCGGAGTGGAGGTGCGCATGGGGTAGAACGTTTCAGCTGTGGCGGTCAAAGCCAAAAAACGAAGGGCTTATTGTCTTCCATTCGTCAAACGCTGAGGCACGGCCCGCCTTCAGCGGGGCCAGGGCGGTCCATGGTGCAGAAATGCCAGTCCGTCTATGATGTACGGTTTTGCCGGCCCCTCCCATTGAACTCACCGTCTGACAGCAA
>CANCCE010000128.1 GCA_947374505.1 Comamonadaceae bacterium
CGTCGTCGCAGCTTGACCAGCGAATTCGAGGCTTACTCCAACGCCTTCATTGAGGCCACGTTGGTCAAAGCGATTTTTCCGCAAGACGAAGTGCGACGCAGATTCTTGCGCGCGGTCGGCAAGGGCACAGCCATGGCCGCCATCTCCAGCCTGCTGCCGGTGGCCAGCATGCAAGCGATGGCGCAAGAGGCGGGCAAAAAAGCCGGGACACTTGAAAAAAACAACCTGAAGATCGGCTTCATTCCCATCACTTGTGCTACGCCGCTGATCATGGCGCAGCCACTGGGGTTTTATAAACAGCAGGGTCTGACTGTCGAGCTCACCAAGACCGCTGGTTGGGCGCTCATTCGCGACAAGATGATCAACAAGGAATATGACGCGACCCATTTCCTGTCGCCGATGCCGCTGGCCATTTCGATGGGCCTAGGCTCCAACGCCACGCCGATGAATGTGGCCACCATCCAAAACATCAACGGTCAAGCCATCACACTGGCGCTCAAACACAAGAACAACCGCGATCCTAAAAACTGGAAAGGCTTCAAGTTTGCGATTCCTTTTGAGTACTCGATGCACAACTTCTTGTTGCGCTACTACTTGGCCGAAGCGGGCCTGAACCCCGACATTGACGTGCAACTGCGCGTCGTACCGCCAGCCGAAATGGTGGCCAACCTGCGTGCCGGCAACATTGACGGTTTCCTTGGCCCCGATCCTTTCAACCAACGCGCGGTCTATGAAGAAGCCGGCTTCATTCACCTGCTGACCAAAGACATCTGGAACGGCCACCCTTGCTGCGCGTTTGGCACCTCCACCGAGTTCATTCAGAAAAACCCGAACACATTTGCGGCTCTGTACCGCTCCGTATTAACCGCCGCAGCCATGGCCCGCGACCCCGCTAACCGAGAGCTGATTTCTAAAGTGATCGCCCCGGCACAGTACCTGAATCAACCCGAGGTGGTGATCAACCAAGTGCTGACCGGCAAATTCGCTGACGGTCTTGGCAACATCCAAAACGTCCCGGACCGCGCTGACTTTGACCCAATGCCATGGCAGTCCATGGCGGTCTGGATGCTGACACAGATGAAGCGCTGGGGCTATGTCAAAGGCGACATCAACTACAAGCAAATCTCCGAAAAAGTGTTCTTGTTGACCGATGCCAAAAAACGCATGGTGGAGCTTGGCCAGAAACCTGCCGACGGCGCTTATCCCAAGTTCACCATCATGGGCAAGGTTTTTGATTCAACCAAGCCGGAGGCTTACCTGAAAAGTTTTCCGATCAGCAAGTCATGAAACTCATCGTCACTTACTCGGCGGTCAGCGGAGTTCACACATGTTGAAGTCTTTGAATGTCAAGGCCTCGTTGGTCTCGGTGCTGTTGCTGTTGGTGTTTCTGGCTGCATGGCATATGGCCACCTTGCCGGCGAGCAGTGGGGCGATCAGCCCGGCAGTTTCGGCAGAGCGAGCCGAGTACCTGAAGATGCTGGGCAAAGACCCGAACACAGCCAAGGCCAGTGGTTTTCCAACACCGCTGCAGCTGGGCCAGACCGCCTGGAAGCAGTTGTCGAATCCGTTTTACGACAACGGTCCCAACGACAAAGGCATTGGCATTCAGCTCGGCCATTCACTGGCACGGGTCGGGCTGGGGTTTTTTCTGGCGTGCATCGTGGCGATTCCGCTGGGCTTCTTGATCGGCATGTCACCGCTGATGCGACGCGCGTTAGACCCTTTCATCCAAGTGCTCAAACCCATCTCGCCATTGGCGTGGATGCCGCTGGCGCTGTACACCATCAAAGACTCCTCAGCTTCCGGCATTTTCGTGATCTTCATCTGCTCGGTCTGGCCGATGCTGATCAACACCGCGTTTGGGGTGTCCGCCGTCAAGCGTGAATGGCTCAACGTCGCCAAAACGCTCGAAGTCAATCCGCTGCGCAAGGCCTTTTTGGTGATTTTGCCTGCCGCTGCGCCGACCATCCTGACGGGTATGCGGATCTCCATGAGCATTGCCTGGCTGGTCATCGTAGCGGCCGAAATGCTGGTCGGAGGAACCGGTATCGGCTACTTCGTCTGGAACGAATGGAACAACCTCTCGCTGACGAATGTAATTTTTGCCATCGTTGTGATTGGCGTGATGGGCATGCTGCTGGACTTGGTCTTTGCGAAGCTGCAGAAGTGGGTGACCTATGCCGAATAAACAAGCCCTTTCCGGAACTTCCAGCGCTCCCCCATTTTTGAAAATCGAGGGGCTGGCTAAAACTTATCCCGGCAACACTGAGCCCGTTTTTGACGGCGTCAATATCGACATTGCCCGTGGTGAATTTGTCTGCATCATCGGCCACTCCGGCTGCGGAAAGACCACCATTCTGAACGTACTCGCTGGACTGGAGAGCGCCAGCAGCGGGCATGTCTTCATGGATGGCAGAGAGGTCGCCGGGCCGAGTCTTGAGCGCGGCGTTGTCTTTCAAGGCCATGCCCTGATGCCGTGGTTAACTGTGCGCCAAAACATTGCCTTTGCAGTGCGCTCCAAATGGCCGGATTGGACATCAGTCAAGGTTGACGTGCATGTGCAGAAATACATTGAACTGGTGGGTTTGACGGCGGCCATCGACAAGAAACCGGCGGCGCTGTCAGGCGGCATGAAGCAACGGGTCGGCATCGCGCGCGCCTTTGCCATCGAGCCCAAGATGTTGCTGCTCGACGAGCCCTTTGGCGCGCTGGATGCGCTGACGCGCGGCACCATTCAGGACGAGTTGATGTCGATCGTGCGGGAGACACAGCAAACCGTTTTCATGATCACCCACGACGTCGATGAGGCCGTGCTGTTAGCCGACAAAATTTTGCTGATGAGCAACGGGCCGCAAGCGCGGGTGGCTGAGATTGTGCGCAACACCTTGCCACGAGACCGGCAACGCGCCACCTTGCACCACGACCCGCAGTACTACCCGCTGCGCAATCATTTGGTGGACTTTCTGGTCACGCGATCCAAACACTTGTCGCACGGCAAGGCGCCGACGCACCCACCCACGGTTGAGCCGGGACGCACAACGGCGGGTGTTTCTGAGCTGAAAGCCGCAGCCTGAACGTCTTCCCGTATTTTTTAAATTTCCCTCTTTCATTTTCATTTTCATTACAAACATCAGGAGTTCTTCATGAATCGCAACGACATCACCGAAAAAATTATCACCGTCAAGGTCAGCAAAGGCATCACCTGGGAATCGGTAGCGAAAAAAGTCGGCCTCAGCAAAGAATGGGTGACCGCCGGTTGTCTCGGCCAAATGACCTTTGACGAAAAACAGTCAAAGGTCATCGGCAAGATTTTTGGCCTCACGGCTGAAGAACAAAAGTGGCTGCAAGTCGTGCCCTACAAAGGCTCGCTGCCGACACAAGTGCCGACCGACCCGCTGATCTACCGCTGGTATGAAATCGTCAGCGTCTACGGCACGACCATCAAGGAATTGATCCACGAAGAGTTCGGTGACGGCATCATGAGCGCGATCGATTTTTCGATGGACATCGTGCGCCAGCCGGATCCCAAAGGTGACCGCGTCAACGTCGTTTTGTCTGGCAAATTCCTGCCCTACAAGCAGTACTGAAAGAACTCAAGTCCAGTGACCCGGCCACGGGTCGCTCAGGGTGTCGGAGCCCCGTACTGCAGCCGTGGTGCCGCTGCGGCAAAGGCTGGCAACTGCTGGCAGTGCTGCACGATGCGCTCGATCACCGGAGTGTTCGGCACCTCGATCTTGAACACCTGCATCACAGCCACCACACTGGCCAGACAAATGTCGGCCATGCCTGGCTGATCGCCATGGCTAAAGGTTCCTGTCGCAGCCTCACTGGCCAAGCGCTTTTCCGCCGCGGTCAGACCCGTAACAAACCAATGCTGCTGCCACGCACGCCATGCCGCGTCATCGAAGCCGACAGTTGACGTCAGGTACTTTCGCACTCGGGGCGTGATCAGCGGATGCGTGTCGGCCGCAAGCATATTGGCGATTGACCGAACACGCACGCGGCCGTGCAGATCCGCTGGTAACAAGGCCGGGGTGGGCTGCAATTCTTCCAAAAATTCCAGAATCGCCAGCGACTGCGTCATGGGTGGATGTCCAGCATGAATCAGCGTTGGCAAGCCCGCCATCGGATTGAGCTTCAAGTACGCCTCGCTGCGCTGCTCGCCGGCGTCCAGATCGATGTTGATCTCACGTGCCTGCAAGCCTTTGAGCCCCAGCGCCACCCGCACGCGGTAAGTCGCGGCGGTACGCCAAAAAGCATAAAGTTCAAAAGATGTGGCGCTCTCAGACATGTCGGCTTTCAATGGGGATGGTTTTCGAACAACGTCAATGGCGAGCCCCTGCGTTAGTGCAAGGTCAGCGGCCATGAGCTGGTTTTGACGCGCACGACACCTGCTCGGGCGGCGTAAGGCACGGGCGCTGCGCCACAGATGGCCGCCGCCACAGTGCGTGCCTGACGGGCAATCGGTTCAATGAATCGGCTTGATCGACCCTCGATGGTGATGCAGTCGCCGAGCGCATGAATCCGCGGCACGCTGGTCGCCAGGGTTTCGGCGTCGACCGCGATGCCATCGCGCCAAGCCAGCCCCGCGCTCAGCGCTAAGCGGCTGGGCGTGTGCAGGCCTGTGGCCGCGATCACTTGGTCAGCGTCAAATATCTGACCGTCCGTGGTGCTGAGTTGGTAGCCCGGCCCTTTGCGGACCAAACTGGCCACGCTGACCCCACCGACGAAACGCAAAGACAGAGATTGCCAGGCGGACAGCAACGGCTGCCCAGCTTGCTCAGAAGGCCAGCGTGCGAGCGGCTGCTCCTGCGTGTCGATCAGCGTGACGTGGTGACCGCCCAAGGCCAAGTCATTGGCGAGTTCGCTACCGATCAAGCCCGCGCCGACGATCAACACTTCTTTGGTGCCGTCGGTTTTCATATCGCCCAAAGCCGCGCGCAAGCGAAGGTACATGCCCAAGTGATTGACGCGCCAGCACAGCGATGCCGGCATGCTGGGCGGCAGTGCCGCTTGCGCACCGTGCGCCAACACCAGATGGTAGTAATGCAGCGTGCCACGGGTGGTGCGCAGGGTTCGTGTGGCGCTGTTGACATGCACTGCATGGGTCTCGCTCAGCAGCTGCACATTCAAGCGCCTTGCCGCATCTGCGCCGCTTTCGCGCACCATTCGGTCAGCGGCCAGGCTACGCGCCATGGCCACTGACAACAACGGCTTGTCATAGACCTCGCCTTGACAAGCCGTCACCAGCGCAATCCGCACATTGGCGTCTAGGGCGCGCAGGGCTTCGGCCATCTGCCAGCCGGCACGACCCGCGCCAACAATAACCACGCCAGCGCTGTCGCGGCGGCTGGCCACGGGGCCAACGCGACGGCCTTGGAGCTGCGTCATCAGCGCATCCAGACTGGGTGCTTGGTAAGGCGTGAAGTCCGCCTTGGTGACGCCGCACAGCGGGCAGGCCCAGTCGTCAGGAATGTCTGCGTAGCGCGTCCCGGCGGCCAGACCACCGTCCACATCGCCGTCGGCTTCGTTGTAGATGTAGCCGCAGGCATCGCAAATGAAGGACAGGTAAGGCGGCAAGGCCAACGCCAGGTCAAAGCCGCTGAGGGCTGGGGTCATGAGGGGCTTTCCTCTGTGCTGAGGCGCGCAATTTCCTTGCGCAAATGCTTGATGGCCGGCGTGACGATGGCCACAAAGTGCGACTCCCGCACGCGACGCTGGACATCCGAGCTGAGCAGATAACCGCGGGCACCCTGGTGCATCAGCGCAGACTGCGCGGCCCGCAAACACAGCTCGGCACCATGGGCGCGGGCATCCAACACGTTGATAAAAAATTCTGTTGAAGTGTCGAAAGGTGTGCGCGCCAAAATCATCACCCGATCGGTGAGCGCATCGAGTTCGGCTTGCAAAGTGTCGGGCCGATCTTCGAGGAATTGGTTCACATGGCCGAGTTGCCCCTCGACAGCCCAGATCGAGTCGATAGCCCCCTGCGTGACACCCACGGCCATGCCGCACTGGAGCATCACAAAAGCCGCCCGAATCCGGGCGATGGTCGGTTTGGCCGGGTCGGCCATCACGTCGTCGGTGCCGACGAACACATTACTCAGGCGCAGCGCATACGTGCCGGTGCCCTCCATGCCGGAAAAGCTGGGGCATTCCCGCAACTCGACACCCTGTGCATCGCAACGAAGCATGAACATCAACTCGTGCGTCGATTCGCCAGCGGCATTGACCACCCCCGCCACAGCGCCACAGTAATGATCGGGGCCGAGGTTGCTGACCCAAGGCAATGCGCCGTTGACTAGCCAGCCGCCCGCCACCGGCGTCGCCTTGAGCAGCAAGCTTTCAATGCCAGCGTAGCTTTTCATCGGGTTGGACAACGCCGTGCCACCCAGCCTTTCGCCCAGTGCATGACGCTGCAAAGCGTCACCCATGAGCGCCGGATTGCCGGACTGTTGCATGTACAGGCCGCACACCGCATGGCACCAGACCATGAAACCCGTCGCGCCACAAACTCGGGACACCTCGGCCATGGCGCGAATCGCCAAGCCGTAATCAAACGGGCCCACCGGCTGCGCCAAGTGCGCGCTCATGCCACCCGCAGCGCCCAGCGCTTTGAGCAAGTCGCTCGGGTAATGGCCGCGGTCGATGGCTTCGACTTGTGCCTTCAGCGGTCCTTGTGCGATCTGGCGAACTGCTGCCATCAGACCTTGGCCTGGCTCTGACATAGACGCGGCAGGTGGCGACAAATTAGCCACGGACAAGTCTGCGAAATTCATGGCCATTCCTTTAGAAAGGGTTCGATCCCGAGTGGCAACATCCTGCACAGGCTCAGTCGGCCAGGCTGATGTCAAAAGCAATCGGATTACGCATGCTGTTGGCCACAGGCGAATAAAAATTAGCGTGACGCACGATCTCGTCGAGCACCTCGCGCGGTGCGTCGCCCTCGACCAGCACTTTCACGCGGATGGCTTGAAAGCCCATTTGCGCTGGCTCTTTGTCGAGCGCGCCGCCCGCACCCCACGCGGCTGAATTGCCAATGTCTCCCTCCATGAAGACTTCTAATCGGGAAAGCTTCACCTGCTTCCAGGTGGCCACGGCGGTGATGCCAACGGCCAAGCAGCCGCCCAAACCTGAGAGCACGATTTCTCCCGGTGCCGGCGCGGTGTCCTCGCCAAACAAATGCAGCGGTTCGTCCACCACGACGGGGCTGTGTTGCCCCACTTGACTGAGCGAACGGTACTGCCCTTGCATGACGGTGTGAACTTTATTGGTGCCGCGTGACTGGGGGTTGTTGCGGCCTTTTTCGGCAAAAGCCAACAGGCCATCGCGGTCGATGGGCCGCAGATAAATGCCGGCGCTCTTGAGCGTTTGAACCGGGCAGAGGGTGGAAGTGTCGGACATCAAAAAGCCTTAGGCAAAAAATATAAAGAAGGGATCTGCCTTGCAGCAGAGCAGTGAAACGTCAGCCCTCAGGCCGCCAGCCGCTGCGCCGTTGGCAAGCCGGTTTCGATCGGCAACGACGGGTCACGGGACCACTCGTTCCAAGACCCGAAATACATGCGCACGTCTTTGAAACCGGCTTGCTTGAGCGCCAGAAAAGTATTCGAAGCGCGGGCACCTTTGAAGCAATACAGAAAGACCGAATCGGATGGCAGGATGCCTGCGGTGGCGCATTCGGCCCGCACTTCGTCCGGTGACTTGAACACGGGGCCCTGTGGCGAGGGCTTCATGAAGCGATACCACTCCAACCATTTGGCACCGGGCAACCGGCCTTTGCGCGGCGCAAAGTCTTTGCCATAGGGGGATGAGCTGTCGCCAATCCATTCGTCCAC
>CANCCE010000129.1 GCA_947374505.1 Comamonadaceae bacterium
GGAACCCAGGCGGTCAAACGTGCAAATGCGGATGGCTATACGCTGCTGTTCGGCACCAATGCATTTGTGATTTCGTCATTGATTCAAAAACCAACACCGTGGGATCCGGTCAAAGATTTTGAACCGGTTGGCATGGTCACTCTCCAAGCGCTCGGACTTTTCGTACGACCCGCGTTGAAAATCTCATCCGTTCCTGAATTGATTGCCTACGCAAAGGCGAACCCCGGAAAATTGAACTTTGCGTCGTCCGGCAATGGTTCGGCGCAGCACCTTGCCGGCGAAGCATTTGCGGCGACGGCCGGTATTTCCATGCTGCACGTGCCCTACAAAGGTGCCGGTCCGGCCATTCAAGATTTGATAGGGGGCCAGGTTGATTTAATGTTCACCTCTATGGTTGGCCTTTCATCTTTCATCAAGGAAAAGCGTGTTGCGCTGATTGCAACGACTGGTAAGACGCGGTCAACGACCACGCCCGAGGTCCCGACGATGGCAGAGAGTGGCGTGCCTGGGTTCAATGTGCAATCTTGGCAAGCTCTTTTTGCCCCACCCATGACGCCACCAGAGGTGCTCAACAAGTTAAATGCTGAACTCGTGCGCGTTGCCAAGGCGGGCGTTCTTTCTGAGTACATGAAGGATCAGGGACTTGACCTGGCTATTGGCTCGCCTGCTGAACTGCGAGCGCACATTTTGCAGGAGAGAGAGACCTATGGGCGCCTCCTCAAGACCTTGACCATTCAATAAGAAATACGTTGTTCATGTTGGCCATTTCCCAATTGAGTTGCCAAAATCCTAAAACCACAAATAACCAAGATTGCGAGTAATGCATGCGCTACATCCGTTTTTTAGATCAGTCAGGTGTCGAACAACAAGGCGTCGTCGAGGGCCATGTTGTCAAAGGAACGATGGGAAACATCTTTGAAGAGATTCAGTATTCCGGTGAAGTCTGGCCGCTCCACGATTTGAAATTATTGCCCCCCGTCATCCCCGCTAATTTTTACGCGGCGGGCGTCAATTACAGCCGCCATCTTGAGTCTGTCGCTAAAAAGAAAGGCGTGCCTTTTGAATTGCCAAAGCAGTCTCACATTGGCTATCGATCGCCCAGCGCACTGACTGGAAATGAAACGCCAATTGTTGTTCCCAAGGCTTCTTGTGGGCGTCTTCAATTTGAAGCCGAGCTGGTTGCGGTGATCGGCAAATCAGCGCGAAATGTATCTGAAGCAGATGCTCTCGATTACGTCTTCGGCTACACCATCGGTAACGATGTCAGTGAGAGGCAATGGCAAGCGGCGGATCGAACTCTCTGGCGAGCAAAAAACTGTGACACCTTCAAACCCATGGGGCCATGGATAGAGACGAACGTGTCGCTGGAGAGTTTGACGACCGTTGTGCGAATGAACGGTGAGGAGGTGAGTCGTTTCCGTACGAATGACATGATCTTTGGAGTAGCTGCCACGATTGCAGAGATCAGCCGCTTCATTACCCTCTGCCCCGGCGACGTGATCTGGATGGGAACAGATGAGCCGACGTTGGACATGGTCGCCGGCGACATCATTGAGATTGAAATCGATGGCATTGGCATCCTGAGCAACACGCTAATTGCCGAGAGGGATTAAAAGCCGGGAACAACGATGGGGTCTCACCGTGGTCTCTAGCCCCACTAATCCTCGGCGGAACCCATCGCTCGTTTCTATTCACAGCTTGATGCAGCTTCTCCGTAGCAGGCCCCATTTTTATCAGCCCTTGCGAACTCTTTCATAGCCTATGAACTGCGGAGCAATGCGTGCCACGACTGGTCCGTTGAAGTCCCAACCAAGACACTTGCCCATATTCTGACTTGGGGTGGTCGCGTTATAGCCGCCTTCGCCCGTTTCGCGCCGCAGCTTTGATTTGTAGCCGGCCATGGTTTGGAACGCCACGGTGGCCATCACGCCAAGCAGTTCGCGCAAGTGCGTGCAGCCGCGTATGTCACCCATGGCGGCGTCCACCGCAGCCCGCCATCCCTTGCCGATGCGCGATCCCACGAGATTTGCAAACGGCGGTACTGCACCGGGGCACTCCGGAAAGGGCGTGTTTCGCATTTCGGCGAATGCCTCGCAGACCACCATGTGGTCGTCGAGTGTCAGGCGCACAAACATGTGGTGCACCGGCTCACCCGCCTCGCGGTACTGGAGATCGTCGTTGGAGAAGCTGTAGCTCTTGGTGTCGCGTAGCTCGCATTCGATGTCCCACCGGCCATCTGAGCGTGCGAAACCGTTGGCGGTGATCTGTCGGGTGTGAATATGTTGGCGTGTCAAATCCGCTGGTGTTGTTGGGTTCATGTCATCGGCCTATGGATAGGGCGGCAAGAGCCAACCACGGCGGTTAGTCTCGGCCTTGAACAGGTGACCATCGTAGGTGGTCAGATAGAAGGTGCTTAAATCAGGTCCGCCAAAGCAGCAATTGGTGGGCATGTCCACCGGAGAGGGATGCGTTTCTAATACTCGGCCCTGAGGTGTCATGATCTGGATGAGGGGCCCGGGCCCGGCTTTTGACCAGCCGGTGCAGGCGACGATGTTGCCATCGGCATCCAGACACATTCCGTCAATACCCCGGTGCACATCGCGCGCATCTTCACCCCATGTGAAGAGCACTGTGTGAACGCCCAAAGACCCATCGTCATGGATCGGGTAGGCCCGCAACTCGCGGGCAATGCCACGCGCAAAGCCGCTCTCGGCAACGTAGAGGGTGCGGGAGTCGGCCGACAGAAGGATACCGTTCGGCTTGGTTACCGCGACCGAGGTGCGCACCGTGTCGTAGCCACCGTCTGGTCGCGGGTCTGCGCGCAACACCGAACAATGGTTCAGTTCCTGTTGCTCGCCGGCTTCCAGGTTTGCCGGATTCCAAGGGTCAGTGAACCAGATCCGCCCTTGTGGATCGATCGCCAGGTCGTTCGGAGTGTTCAGGCGATTGCCGTCCAACCGGTCGCTGATGATGGTGTCCGTGCCGTCGGGCTCGAAGCGGACGATGGCTCTGCCGCCTGAGCTGCAGCCGTACAGGCGGCCCTGCGCATCAACAGCCATGCCGTTGGTATTGCGGGTGCCTTCGCGCCACACCGTCACCTGGCCGTTTGACGGTGCGTAGCGAAGAATCCGGCTGGCACGAATATGGGTGAACAACAGGTGATCGCGGTGCCAGACAGGCCCTTCGGTCAGCAAAGGCCCTTGGGCGTCCATCAGAAGTTCGAATTTCCAGTCCATTGGTTCTCCTGTCAGGCTTTTATTCGTCGGGTTGAAGTGGCGCTAGAGCGGCTTCCAAATCGGCGCAATTCTCCAGATCTTGCAAACGGGCAAAGACTGTCGCGGCCTTGTCGGAGGTGACCCCGCCATGACGCGCGCAGTCGATGAACTTGTCGCGCAATTCGTCCCAGTTCAAGGGGCGGCGCGGGTGGCCGGGCGGAATGTCCACCCTCACGCTGGCACTGCGACCGTCACGGGTCCATGCCTGCACTTCGACGAATCCACGAGCACCTGGCGTGCGTTTTTCGAAGTCCGGGTCGTCGCCACGGCAGGCTTCACTTTCGTGAGCGTCGATCCGCTGCAACAGGCTGGCGATTTCCGGGCGGGATACCGCTGCATCAGAGAACGTGTCGAGACCGAAGCGGCCATCGAGCACCCCGGCCGCAAGGGCATATTGCAGACTGAACTTTGCCTGCAGGCCGGTTGTCGGGATCGGATGAATGGCACCTTGCATGCCGCCGAGCGGCATTCGACACGCCAGTCGATCCAGTGTGGTGGCGTCAAAGTCAAGCAGGGCGCGCAGTTCCAGTATGGCCTGCATGCCGCGCTGGTTGGCGTTGTAGCAGGCGAATTTTCTCAGGCTCACGCCTGGCTCGCAGATGGCCCAGGAGCGTCCCCAGTTGTCTAGGCGATCCGGTCCGTGCTCGGCGCTGCCGAAGGCAGCCAGGAAGCCAGCCTTGCCCTCGATCGCATCGTCGGCCGCGCTCAGCCCGCAAACGGCCAGTCGCACCGCCTGTACGGCGCTGCGGGCAGCCAAGCCGCTCAGCAGGGGTTTGGCCATGGTGCCAAAGTTGCATTGCAGCCCGGAGGCCATCGAGCAGGCCAGACCCAGTGCCGTTTGGACCTGCTTTGGGGTTAGCCTCTGCAGCCGCGCAAGCGCTGCGACCGCACTGAAGATGCCCAGCGTTCCCGTGGCGTGAAAGCCCTGGTTGTAGTGTTGCAGGGTGAGCAGCTTGCCCATGCGGTCGCCGACTTCCAAGCCGATGACATGGGCATCCATCAGGTCTGCGCCTGAGACTCTGCGTTCGCCTGCACAAGCGAGGGCCACCGCCAGCACGAGCACGCTGGGATGGGCTGGCATGCTGGAGAACACATCATCAAAATCCAGTGCAGCGCCAAAAGCACCGTTGGCCAGCGCAGCCATTTCGGGCGTTGTCCGCTGCCGGCTGCCCAACACGCGGCAGCTCCCCTTACCCCAATGGGGTGCGAGGTAGCGGCTCAGTGGTTCGGCCAGGTCACTGCGTGCGCCACCCACGGTCACGCCAACGCTGTCGGCCAGTATGCGTGCCGAGGCCTGTCGCGCGGCCGGGGCAATCGCCACGGATTTGGTCAGGGCGATGTGGCGTGCGAGCGTCTCTGTGAAATGGCCTTGCATGGGCATCACTGGATCGCCAGACCCTCGGCCACCATAACTTGCAGGATCAAAGTCGCAATGTGGCGCCCGAACCGGGTACCGGGCTGTATTTCGGGGGCTTCTTGCATGTTTCCCAATTTGTAGAACTAATTCTCACGGTTGCCTGTTACGCCTACTTTTCATAGTGTATCGAGTAGTGGGTGGTCATAACTGCCCCCCAGCTTCATAACGCGCCAGTCGTGACCGGACTCACTGTACCTGTCTCGCACTTCATCGTTGACGCGCGCGCTGATCATTTCACCCGGATGCCTTCGCTCTCGACACCGACCAAGCAAGCAACAGACGCAAGCCCTAAGCCGGTTGGCTGCCGGCAACTTCGGGGACTGCAAGCCACTGCTTGATGGCGTACGTGAACTGCGCCTTGACCACGGGCCAGGCGATCGACTACTCGAGCGACTGAAAACTAGGGGGCAAACCATGAAGGCATCACGCCACGAAAGCCATGACGACACGGTGGTTGCCATGCTCAAAGCAGACCCCTATTTTGCGAACGAGTATTTAGCCGCGGCCTTGTAAGTGGCAGAGTTACCGGGTGGTCAAATTGTTCTGTTGTCTGCACTTCGGCATATGGCTGAGGCCCAAGGGCAACCTCATCTTTTGTCGTTGTCCGAGGGGCTGGGCTGCACTTGGAAGTAAGCCGGGAACCGGTGGCTGCATGAGTGCACAGCGCCGCTTAACTCAACTGACTGGCCCTCGAACTGATTGCAGCCAGAAGCCGCGCCGGTTTGGCTCAAAGCGAAGTTGCCGAACGCATGGGCACCACTCAGAGCGTGGTCGCCCGCTTGGAGTCTGGCAGACGTGCCCCGTCCAACTACGGCGCACTTTGAGATGAAGTCTGCTTGAACCTGCTGCCGGATGATGGTCACAGCGGCGCGACCGACAGCAATAGACGGCGTCCAAAATTCACTCAGTCAAAGCAGGTTCGACCCGTCGACCTGCCTGCTGCAACTCCTCCAACAACAAGTCGCAGTCAATCGGCTTGACGATGTGTTTGTCGAAGCCTGCGTCGAAGGCTCTAGCGACGTCTTGCGCTGTGCCATAGCCTGTCACCGCGACCAGTTTGGCGGCTGACTGCTGCGGTATCGCTTTGAATTGACGGGCCAAGGTGTAGCCGTCCGTGTCGGGCAGGCCGATGTCCAATATGGCCACATCAAAACGATTCTGCTCGGCTTGTTCCAAAGCCTCTTTCCCGCTGTAGGCGATGACCACCCGATGCCCTTCAAACTCCAGCAGCATCGCCAGCGGTTGTGCCGCATCGTGGTTGTCATCAACCAACAAAATAGCCAGTGACTTGGCCTTAGCCACTTTGACCGCCTCGCCCACTTCTCCGGCAGGCTTCGGCTGAACCAATGGCAAAGCAGGGGGCATCATGCTTTCATGTGCCGCCGCCGACAGCGGCAAGGTCACGCTGAAGGTGCTGCCGTGACTCAGCCCTGCGCTGTAGACGCTGACCTCGCCGCCGTGTGCTTCGACCATGCTCTTGACCAAGGACAGTCCCAAGCCGAGTCCACCCATGACGCCGTCGGTGCTGCGTTTGGCCTGTACGAAAATTTCAAACACATTAGCGGCCAGCTCTGGCGAGATGCCGATGCCGTTGTCTTGCACGCTCAGTAACGCTTGGTCTTGGCTTGCCGAAAGGGTCAGTGTCAACACACCTTTGTGCGGCGTGTAGCGAGCGGCGTTGGCCAGTAAATTGGTGACCACCTGCACCAAGCGGGTTTTGTCGCCCATCACCCATACCGGCGCGGCGGGCAAGTTCAAGTCCAACCGGTGCTCGCGGTGCTCGATCAGCGTACTCACCTGTTCGACGGCTGAGTGCATCACCTTGACCAAGTTGACCGGAGCATTTTCGATCACGACCTGCCCTCGGGTCACCCGCGAGACGTCCAGCAAGTCATTGATCAGATGGGTCATGTGCACGGCCTGCCGGTGGATGATGTTGGCGCTTTCTGTCATGCCGCGCTTGTCCAGCGCCGGATTCGCCATCAACCGAGCGGCAGAGGTGATGCCCGACAAGGGATTGCGAAGCTCATGGCCGAGCATGGCTAAAAAGTCGTCTTTGCGTTTTTCCGTTGCGGTGGCCAGTTCGGCGAGCTTTTCCTGTGCCTTCATGTTCTTATCGCCGAGCAAGCTGATCAGCAGCCCGAGCCCAAAATAAAAGCCAATCCGTATTTGCTTGTGGCTGTCTATCTGGCCCCAGCTGTAGTTGATAAAGTGAGCGAAAACCAAGCCGCCTATGAGCGTCACCAGCATCGCAGGTCGAAAGCCGAAAAAGATCGCCGCGATCACGATAGGCAGCAGCAAGACAGCTAAGGGGGCTGCAAGACCGATGGGGTTCAACAAAAAGCTGTGGACAGCTGCTGCCCCGACCATACTCAAAAGCGGTATCCCGTAAGTGAACCAAGCTGTCTGTGGTCGGGGTTGGGAGATGAACCCTTGTTGCGACTTGCGTCGTTCTCTTTGGAGTGGTGTCGTCGTCATTGTCAAATTAGAAATGATTTAGGTCATTTTTATAACAAATATTTAAATGATTTACAACTTTACAACGATTTATGAAGTCGTCAGACTGGGGTAAGACCTAGTGGGAACGCTTTTGTTTTGGATCGCGTTCAATGAGTCGGCTATTGGTGCCGAATTGCATTTAATGCGCCTACTGGATTCCTAATGACTCAAACACCTCAAAATGACTGGCATGGGTGGTTTGCAGGCATTTGAGTTCGCATCAATGCGATCACCCTTTGGCGTTGCTGCCGTCAGCGACCATTGCGCTAGTGGGGAAGCCGAATAACGTGGGCTGACATCTGAGCCCTGTTCATTGAAGGCAAGGCTTGCACAGCTTTGTGCGGGCAAGGGTAAGGCTCATGTCGGCACTGGAGTCGATTCGCTCAAACACTCAAGCCCTAAATGCGTGGATTTTTTAATCTTGGTGCTGGCCTATGCACGGTACAAATCAACGTACTGGCGGCTACATGGCAGAAAGTAAAAAGCCTCTGCTTCTAAATTAATAGCAGCAGAGGCTTTAAATACTTGGTGCCCGGGGCCGGAATCGAACCGGCACGCCTTTCGGCGGGGGATTTTGAGTCCCCTGCGTCTACCAATTTCACCACCCGGGCGGTAGATA
>CANCCE010000130.1 GCA_947374505.1 Comamonadaceae bacterium
AGCTTGGCCCAGACCACGAAGACATCGGCGATCGGGCTGTTGGTGATCCACATCTTGGCGCCCTTCATGATGAAGCCGCCGTCGACTGGTTTGGCGCGCGTCAACATGCTCGCGGGGTCGGAGCCGTGGTTGGGTTCGGTTAAGCCAAAGCAACCGACCCATTCGCCGGTGGCGAGCTTGGGCAGGAATTTTTGTTTTTGAGCTTCGCTGCCGTAGGCGTTGATCGGGTGCATGACCAGCGAGCTTTGCACGCTGATGGCACTGCGGTAGCCGCTGTCGACACGCTCGACTTCGCGGGCGATCAGGCCGTAGGCGACGTAGCTCAAACCGGCGCAGCCGTAGCCTTCAATCGTCGAGCCCAAAAAGCCCATGGCACCAGCTTCAGTCATGATCTCGCGGTCAAAGGTTTCATGGCGCGCGGCCATCAGCACGCGGGTCTGGAGTTTGTCCTGGCAAAAATTGTGCGCTGCTTCGACGATGGCGCGTTCGTCATCGTCGAGCTGCTGGCTTAGAAAAAATGGATCTTCCCAATTGAATTTGGCTGACATGGCATGTTTCCTTGAATATGGCTACAAAGTGTAGGGCCTGCCAAAAGGAGCTTGGCGAGGCTGGACGCTGGCACCGATTGTTCGGCAATCAAGAATAGCTGTCTAATATCAATTAACAATTCAACGATATATTTTTTGTATTTATGGAATTTCGACATCTCCGCTACTTTCTGGTGCTGGCTGAGGAACTTCATTTCGGCCGGGCAGCACGTCGCTTGGCTATTTCGCAGCCGCCGCTGTCGCTGAACATTCAGCAGTTGGAGGCGTCGGTGGGCGCACGCCTGCTCACGCGCAACAGCAAGTCGGTGCAGTTGACGGCGGCGGGTCTGGCTTTTGTACCCGCGGCGCAGGCCTTGCTGGAGCAGGCCGTCAGCGCTGCAAATCTGGCCAAGGATGTCGGTCAAGGCATGGCCGGCAGCCTGACGATTGGCTTTTCCGGGACCATGTTGTTCAGCGGTTTGCCCCTGATCCTGGCGCGCTTTCAAGAAGGACACCCCCGCTTGCGCCTGCTGCTCAAGGAGCTGAGTTCGAGCGAGCAATTGGTGGAGCTGGCGCAAGGGCGACTCGACTTGGGTTTTGTGCACACCATGCGGGTGCCGCCTGAGTTGTCGCAGATTCGGGTGGCGAGTCAGGCTTTTGTGGGTTGCTTGCCGACCACTCATGCGCTGGCCGGGCAAACCACGTTGGCATTGGCGCAGTTGCAGGGCGAGCCGTTTGCCGTGGTCTCCAAAGCGGTGTCGCCCGACTACCATGAGCGCATCTTGGCGCTGTGCGCCGCGTCTGGTTTTGACCCCGAAATTCGCTACGAACTCAGGCACTGGTTGAGCGTGGTGTCGCTGGTGGCACAAGGCATGGGCGTGGCGTTGGTGCCTGCGGCCTTGCAGCAGTCGGCGTTGGCTGGCGCGGTGTTTGTGCCACTGCAAGAAGACGCCATGGTCTATGAAACCCATTGCCTCTGGAAAACCAGCCGTGACAGCCCTGCGTTGGCCGCCTTTGTCCATGCGGTGCGCACGAGTTTGCCGATGGCAACATGAACGCGTGCTGGGCGTTGTGCAGAATCAGAATCCAGACAAATCAATTCAACGAAAGATCCTATGACCACATTGCCAACGATCACGCTGGGCGGCGGCTGTTTTTGGTGCACCGAGGCGGTGTTCGTCCAAGTGCGCGGCGTGACTGACGTTGAGTCGGGCTATAGCAACGGCCATGTCACGCAACCGACCTATGAACAGGTGTGTTCAGGCACGACCGGGCACAACGAAGTGGTCAAACTGACGTATGACCCGTCGCAGATCAGTTTGCGTGAGATTCTCGAAATTTTCTTCGTCATCCACGACCCAACCACGCTGAACCGGCAGGGCAACGATGCCGGCACGCAGTACCGAAGCGGCATTTACTGGTCGACACCCGAGCAGGAAAAAGTGATTGAACACATGCTCAGCGAGATGAATGAGGCTAAGTTGTTCAGTCAGCCCATCGTGACGGAGGTTCATCCGTTGACCAATTACTGGCCGGCAGAGGATTATCATCAGGACTTCTTTGAAAACAATCCAAACCAAGGTTATTGCGTGGCAGTGGCTGGCCCGAAGGTGGCTAAGTTTCGCAAGACGTTCACCGATCGCGTTCGGCATTAACGCCATTCACAGAATTTAAATCAGCATGAATTTCAGCGTCATCATTCGGCAAGTCATGGGCTGCTACCTCGCCCTGGCTTTGCTCATGGTGCCTCTGTTGGGATTGATGCACGGTGTCGTCCACGGACTCTCGCATGGTTTGCCGTCTGTCGTGGCCAGTGCGAATACCCCGCATCGTGCACAGACCCGTGCCGATAGCGTTGAGTCTCTTCAAGTGGCCACCGCCGTTGATGCATCGGGGTGGTCTAAGAAATTTTTTACCGGCCATGACAAAGCCGCAGACTGCTTGGTTTTTGATCAACTCTGCCACGCCGACGCACTGCATTTCCTACCCTTACAGGCATTGTCGACACCGTTGCCAAACATCGTATGGGTGACTTTAGCGGGTGATTTCATCGCCCGCTGGGCTGCGCTTTTTCAAGCGCGCGGTCCGCCTTCGGCTCGCTGAACTTCCCAAACTGCTGGCCCTACTCAGTTTCACGGCTGAGTGCCAGTGTCCGTTTTTGATTTCACCGAAGCCTCTTATGACATTTTCTTTCCCGCGCAGCACCGTGAGCACGGCTGCTTTGTCCTGCTATGCCCTTGGCGCTTTTGTTGCATTGCCTTTAGTTGCCTTCGCCCAAAGCGAAACATCCACCCTGCAAGAGGTCACCGTCACCGGCAATCCCTTGGGCTCTAGCGATCTGATCGCACCGGTCACGCAACTTTCGGGCACAGAGTTGCTGTTGCGGACCAAAACCACCTTGGGCGAAACGCTTGACGGCCTGCCCGGCGTCAGCAGCACTTACTTTGGCCCCAACGCCAGCCGTCCCATCATTCGTGGCCTGGACGGCGATCGCATCCGCATCCTGAACAATGGCGGTGGCTCGCTGGACGTGTCCAACTTGAGTTACGACCACGCGGTCACGCTAGACCCGTTGAGCATTGAGCGCATTGAAGTGTTGCGCGGCCCAGGCGCACTGATGTATGGCGGCAGCGCGGTGGGCGGCGTGGTCAATGTGATCGACAACCGGATTGCACGCGAGCCCCAGTTTGATGAGAGCGGCGGCGTCAGCGGCAAAGCGAACTTGAACCTCGCCACCGGCAACTCGGAACATGGCAAGGGTTTGTTGCTGGAAGCGGGCAACACACGCTATCAGTTGCACGTGGATGCGTTTGACCGGCAGACTGGCAACGTCAGTGTGCCGATTGACTTGGCGTGCACACAAAACGGCGTGACCACCACGCAGCGCAAAATTTGCAATTCAGCCAGCAGCACCAGTGGTCAGGCATTGGGCGGATCGGTGTTTTTTGACCATGGCTATCTGGGCGCTTCAGCCTCTAATTACACGAGCAATTACGGCACGGTGGCTGAGGACAACGTGACTATCGGCATGAAGTCGACCCGTTATGCGCTCGAAGGTGAGGTCCGTAACTTAGGCGGGTTCGTTGAACGCGTCAAAGGTCAGTACAGCCAGACGGATTACGCGCACACCGAGTTTGAAGGCGCTAGGCAGGGCACCGTTTTCAAGAACACAGGCAAGGACTTGCGGCTGGAGGCGCATCTTGCCAAGAGCGGCAACCTCGATGGCATGTTCGGTTTACAGACGCAGTCGAATCGCTTTTCAGCCGATGGTGCTGAGGCCTTTGCACCGTACAGCAAAACCGACCAGACGGCGGCGTTTGCTTACGAAGAAATGGCCACCAGCTGGGGCAAGCTGAGCTTGGGCGGCCGGCTGGAGTCGGTTCGCGTCGAGTCTTTCGGCAGTCCAGATCCGACGGTCGTTCGATTCACCCAGGGTGTCAGAGATTTCAAGACCGGCAGCTATGCCTTGGGTAGCTTGTGGAATGTGGCGCCGGGCTGGAAACTCACCAGCAATCTGGCCTACACCGAACGCGCGCCGAAAGACTATGAGCTGTTCGCCAACGGACCGCACCTGGCGACCGGTACGTATGAAGAGGGGAGTTCGGCCATCAAGAAAGAGAAGTCCGGCAATTTGGACGTCGGTGCGAACTGGACGGCAGGCGCTCACCGTTTCAGTGTCAATGGTTACGTGAGTCGCTTTCAAAATTACATTGGGCTGAGCAACACCGGTCGCATAGACGCAGAGCGTGACATGCCAATCTATCAATTTCAACAGGTTCGAGCCCGTTTCGTCGGCATGGAGAGCAGCGGCAATGTCCGCTTGCTGGAAGGCGCTTCGACGCTGGACTTGGCTTTGCGCGGCGATGTGGTGCGCGCCACCAACCAAGACAGTGGCCAGGCGCTGCCACGCATCGCGCCTTGGCGCATTGGTTCGACCTTGTTGTGGGGCCGCGGGCCTTGGGGTACCAACCTTGGCTTTGACCATTCGGGTGCACAACAGCGGGTGCCAGTGACAGACCGCGCCACGGCGGCCTACACCCTGTGGAACCTGGGCGGCACCTACCGCACGCGGGCGGGCGCGGCCAGCTTGCTCTGGTTTGCGCGCCTAGACAACATCACCAATCAGTTGGCTTACAGCGCGTCATCTGTGTTGACCACGACGGCTTTTCCCAAGGCCCCGCTGCCTGGGCGTAGTTTGAAGGTTGGCTTGCAAGCCAGCTTTTAAGTTCGCGCACCGCCGAATTTATTTTCGGTAGGCTTGAACACTTCTGTTTGCGGATATGTCTTCTACCCGGCAGCCTGGCACGACAAGGGCTTGTCTTTATCAAATTCCCAGCGTTAAACTCATCGGATTATTTGAAATGTCATCATCGTGACATTATTTCCTGGGAATTCCTGATGCTGTTTGCCAAGCTGCTGCCACGAGAAGGCAATTTTTTCGAACTCTTCAACCAGCATGCTGCGCGCATCGTCGAGGCCGCTCATGCGTTTTCGAACATGGTGACCCATTACAACGATGTGGAAAAGCGTGAAGGCTTCAACCGTGATGTGGACAACGCTGAACGTGCTGCCGATCGCATCACGCAAGAGGTCAACCGCATGCTGCACAAGACCTTCATCACGCCGATTGACCGCGAGCAAATTCATTCGCTGATCAACACCATGGACGACGTCGCTGACCTGATTCAAGATTCTGCCGAAACTATGGCGCTGTACGATGTGCGCCACATGACCGACGAAATTGTCCGGTTGACAGACTTGAGCGTCAAATGCTGTGAGCGTCTGAAAGACGCTGTGGCACTGATCGACAAGTTGAGCGACGCTGACACGGCCGAAGCGGCGCTGAAAACCTGTGAAGAAATCGACAAGCTGGAGTCCGATGCCGATCACGTCATGCGGTCAGCCATGAGCAAGCTGTTTCGCGAGGAGCCGGATGTCCGCGAGGTCATCAAGCTCAAAGCGATTTACGAGCTGCTGGAAACCATCACCGACAAATGTGAAGACGTGGCCAATCTGATCGAGGGCATCGTCCTCGAAAACTCCTGATCCACCGGGCGCTGCATGCAAACCGTCCAAACTGCCCTGTGGGTCGTGGCCTTGCTGGTCTGTCTGGCCATCGTTTTTGACTTCATGAATGGCTTTCACGATGCCGCCAACTCGATTGCCACCGTGGTCTCCACGGGCGTTCTCAAACCGGGTCAAGCGGTATTGTTCGCCGCCTTCTTCAATTTCATCGCCATCTTTATTTTTCACCTGAGCGTGGCGGCGACAGTGGGCAAGGGGATTGTTCAGCCAGGCATTGTCGATACGCATGTGGTGTTCGGCGCCTTGTTGGGTGCCATCACCTGGAACGTGGTGACCTGGTATTACGGCATCCCGAGCAGCTCCTCGCATGCGCTGATTGGCGGCATCGTGGGAGCGGTCGTGGCCAAGTCTGGCGCGGGTGCCCTGGTCTCTGGGGGCGTGTTCAAAACGGTCGCTTTTATCTTTGTCTCGCCCGTATTGGGGTTCTTGTTGGGCTCGATCATGATGGTGGTGGTCGCTTGGGTTTGCCGCCGCGCAACGCCTTCCAAAGTGGACCGCTGGTTTCGGCGCTTGCAACTGGTCTCGGCCGGTGCTTACAGCTTGGGCCATGGCGGTAATGATGCGCAAAAAACCATTGGCATCATCTGGATGTTGTTGATCGCCACCGGCTATGCCTCGGCCACCGATGCATCACCCCCTGTTTGGAGCATCGTCTGTTGCTATGTGGCGATTGCCATGGGGACCCTGTTTGGTGGTTGGCGCATCGTTAAAACCATGGGTCAGCGGATCACCAAGTTGAAGCCTGTGGGTGGTTTTTGTGCTGAAACCGGTGGTGCATTGACCTTGTTTTTAGCCACGGGGTTGGGTATTCCGGTGTCAACCACACACACCATCACCGGCGCTATCGTCGGTGTCGGCTCAACCCAGCGCGCCAGTGCTGTGCGTTGGGGGGTGGCCGGCAACATCGTCTGGGCTTGGATTTTCACCATTCCGGCCAGCGCCTTTGTGGCGGCGATCTCTTACTGGATCAGCTTGCAGTTGTTTTAATCACTGAGAAATTTTGCGGGCTTCTTCGACCTGAACTTCAAAGTAGTGCTGGAAGCTAAAGGCCATGCTGCCCATCATGGCGATAGCCCCCACCAGCAGGGAAGCGATCACGGCCAGCATGGTGAGCCAGTTGGTTCGCCCAAGTTCAGCATCGACTTCAACTTCCGGATTGAAACGTGTGTTCCATTTTTCGACCGGCATCAAGCCATAAAAAATGGCTGTGAGGGCACAGCCAGCCAGAGTGAAGCCCAGCAGCGGAATCAGCACCCAGCTCAATTGATCGTCCAAGCCATATTGCTGCACGCGTTCAATGCCGTAAATGCCCAGCGCCGTCGGTATCGGTAGCGCCCAACCGAGCGTGTCAGACCAGCCGTGCAGGTAAAAACGGTGCAGCCCCAAAGGGCCGCCAAGGAAAGCCAGCCAACTGGCAACAGTTTTGTTTTTCATACTTTTCATTTGAGCCATTACACCCCAAGAGCGTGTGGCGGGCACTGATCACCCGCGCCCAAAACCTTTTCCATCAACACGACATCCAGCCAGCGATCGAATTTCCAGCCGCATGATGTCAGCATCCCGACCTGCTCAAAACCCACACTGCGGTGCACGCCGATCGATCCGGCATTGGCGGAATCACCGATGACGGCGATCAGTTTGCGCACACCTGCAGCTTCTGCCCGCGCAGCGAGTTCGGTCAACAAGGCACGACCAACGCCGCGGTTTTGGGCCTCCGGCGACAAATAAATCGAGTCTTCAGCCGAATAGCGGTACGCCAGTCTGGCCTTGAACCAGTTGCAGTAAGCAAAGCCGATTATTTTCCCGGCATCTTCAGCCACGAGGAACGGCAACTGCTTGGTCAGCACATCGTCGCGTCGTGCCGTCATCTCGGCCAGCGTCGGTGGTTCGGTTTCAAAAGTGCCGGTGCTGTGCAGCACATGCTGGGCGTAAATAGCCGTGATGGCGGCAAGATCTGGCGGACGGCTGGGACGTATCAAGGGCATATGAATGGAATGGTGTGTCAAGCAGGTGGCGCTGGGGCAAGGTCTCGGGCTATAATCTGCGGCTTTGCAGCAATTCGCTGGCCGGGTGGCCATGTCGTGTGTCTCAAGCGCTGCAAGTACATGTTGGGGTGACGATTTTGTTGCTCCACCACCCGAAGGATAAATCATGGTCGTCATCCGACTC
>CANCCE010000131.1 GCA_947374505.1 Comamonadaceae bacterium
CTTGAGCCAGACTGAGCTGTATGCTGCTCGCCGCCGTATGGGTATGCTGTTCCAATTTGGCGCGCTGTTCACCGACCTCAGTGTCTTTGACAACGTCGCTTTTCCCTTACGTGAACACACCCGACTGCCCCCTGAATTGATCCGTGACATCGTGCTCATGAAGCTCGATGCGGTCGGTTTGCGGGGTGCGCGGGATTTGATGCCCTCTGAAATCTCAGGCGGTATGGCGCGGCGTGTAGCGCTGGCGCGGGCCATCGTGCTGGACCCGGAACTCATCATGTACGACGAGCCGTTTGCGGGGCTGGACCCGATCTCGCTGGGCACGGCGGCGCAACTGATTCGCCAGCTCAATGACACGTTGGGCATCACCAGCATCGTGGTGTCACACGATCTGGAAGAGACCTTTCGTATCGCCGATAAGGTGATTATTTTGGCCAACGGCGGCATTGCCGCTCAAGGCACGCCGGATGAGGTCAGACACTCCAAAGACCCGCTGGTGCACCAATTTGTCAACGCGCTGAGTGAAGGTCCGGTCGAGTTTCACTACCCGGGACCCGACGCTGAAGCCGACTATGGCTTGCTCAGTCGCGGTGGTAAACCCCCAGCGACTGCGGCACAAAGTTCGTCGAAAGGTGGTCGCTCATGAAATGGCAACCCATGGACAGTGTGGCCGACCTCGGTCAGGCAACGCGTAGGCAGTTGACTCAGCTCGGTCAGGCAGCACGGCTGTTCGCTCAGTTGGCCGCTTTGTCAGGTCCAACGCTCAGGCGTTTTGGACTGGTCCGTGATCAAATTTTCTTTTTGGGCAATTACTCGCTGGCCATCATTGCCGTGTCGGGTCTTTTTGTCGGTTTTGTGTTGAGTTTGCAGGGCTATTACACGCTGCAGCGTTATGGTTCGGCGGAAGCCCTCGGGCTGCTGGTTGCGCTCAGTCTGGTTCGGGAACTCGGCCCGGTGGTGACAGCGCTGCTGTTTGCCGGACGCGCCGGCACGGCGCTAACGGCTGAGATTGGTCTGATGAAAGCGGGGGAGCAGCTCTCTGCCATGGAAATGATGGCAGTTGACCCGATACGGCGCATTCTGGCGCCGCGTTTCTGGGGCGGCATGATCGCGATGCCGCTGCTGGCGGCGGTTTTCAGTGCAGTCGGCATCTTGGGCGGTTGGATGGTCGGTGTGCTGATGATTGGGATAGACGCTGGTTCGTTCTGGAGCCAGATGCAGGGTGGTGTCGATGTTTGGCGCGATGTTGGCAACGGCGTTATCAAAAGTTTTGTGTTCGGCGTCACCGTCACTTTTGTGGCGTTGTACCAAGGATTTGAGTCGCAGCCAACGCCTGAAGGCGTGTCGCGGGCCACCACGCGCACGGTGGTGGTTGCGTCATTGGCGGTGCTGGGTTTGGATTTCCTGTTGACGGCCTGGATGTTCAGCCTCTAAATTGAGTCGACGGACCGTGCTTTGAGCGGCGCTATGCGTGAGTGCTCGTCGCATGAGAAAATGCCAAAGTTTCCTTTTTGATACGGAATTTTTAAGCTGTCAAGCTTTCCCGGTTGATGTTTTTGAAAGCAAGTCATGTCACGTACCAGAACCGATGTGTGGGTCGGCCTTTTTGTGTTGATCGGCGGAATAGCCCTTCTTTTTCTGGCCTTGAAGTCAGCTAATTTGATGAGTTTTCAGTGGGTAGACACGTCCTATCCGGTGGTCGCCCGGTTCGACAATATCGGCGGTTTGAAGCCGCGCGCCGCAGTCAAAAGTGCTGGCGTGGTCGTCGGTCGCGTCGAGAACATCAGTTTCGATGACAAGCGTTACCAAGCCAGTGTGCACCTCGCCTTGGAAAGCCGTTATGTTTTTCCCAAAGACAGCTCTTTGAAAATTCTCACCAGCGGTTTGCTGGGTGAGCAGTACATCGGTATCGAGCCTGGTGCGGATGAAAAGCTCTTGGCTGCCGGTGACGTGATCAACCAGACCCAGTCGGCCGTGGTGCTTGAAAACCTCATCAGTCAATTTTTATACAGCAAGGCGGCTGACAGCGGTTCGGCCAGTCCGGCGACATCCGCAGCAGGCACGGGAACAAACAAATGAATATCCTTTTTCACTCAACGCCGGTTTATTCGCGGTCTACCCGGACACTTTTTTTAGGCTTTATGGCCCTGGTGCTGGCTGGACTTCAAGGGTGTGCCATGTCTCCGAACGCCAATCCGCGGGACCCCTGGGAGCCATTCAACCGCAACGTGTCCAACTTTAACGAAGGGCTGGACCAAGCCGTTATCAAACCGGTCGCGACCACTTACCAAAATGTCACGCCGCAAATCATGAGGACCGGGGTCAACAATTTTTTTGGCAATATTGCAGATGTCTGGTCGCTCGTCAATAACGTGCTTCAGCTTAAGCCTGCCGAGTCGGTAGAAACTTTGTTTCGGGTTGGTGTGAATACGACCGTCGGACTCGGTGGCTTGATTGATGTGGCGAGCAAGCTAAAACTGCAAAAACACACGGAAGACTTTGGTCAGACGCTGGGCTTCTGGGGAATGCCTACCGGGCCGTATGTCGTGTTGCCTTTGTTGGGTCCGTCGACCTTGCGTGATTCTCTGGCCTTGCCGGTCGATGCCAAGGGTAACTTGGTGGGTCGCGTGGATGATGTGGCGCTTCGTAACAGTTTGATTACTTTGCGCTTGGTTGATCTTCGGGCGAGTTTGTTGAGTGCTGGCAAGCTCCTCGATGCTGCTGCCCTTGACAAGTACAGCTTCACCAGGGATGCCTATCTGCAGCGCAGGCGTGCGCGGATCTTCGGGCCACGCACCGATGTGATCTTGGATGAGGAACGCTACGACCTGCCGGCACCGCAGGAATCTATTTCTCCTGCGCCCGGAATTCAAGATGCCTTGCCTTCGGGTAACAAAACGACACCCTGACCACTGAACCTTGGGTCATCAAGGCGGTCTTAGCCGCTTGCCCTGAGGGACTTTGACCTTTTTTCTGCACCTCTATTCGGGCAGTCTCATACTGGCAGGATTGCATGCAATCCGCTTTTTTTACGCCGACCAAATCATCTTGCCTTTGCAAGATTGAAAGAATTCCATGATATTTAATCGCCGATGTTTGACTCATTTTTTGATCGCTTTGATGAGCGTGCTCGCTTTCATCGCAGCACCTGCTGCGCGCGCTGCTGAGGAGGCGCCCGATGAGATGATTCGTCGGCTGTCCAATGATGTGATTGGCAATATCAAGGCCGACAAAGATGTGCAAAAGGGTGATGTGAGCAAAATCACCGCCTTTGTTGACAGCCAAGTCATGCCCAACGTTAACTTCACCCGGATGACGGCTTCTGCCGTAGGTCGCAATTGGCGCCAGGCGACCCCCGAGCAACAAAAACGCTTGCAAGGTGAATTTAAAAATATGCTGGTACGTACATACGCCGGTGCGCTGAGCCAAGTGAAAGACCAAACCGTCGAAGTCAAACCGTTGCGAGCGGGTGCTGCCGATACGGAAGTGATCGTGCGCACCGAGGTTATCGGCCGCGGTGACCCCGTGCAGCTGGATTACCGTATGGAAAAAACAGCCAATGGTTGGAAGATTTACGACTTCAACGTGCTGGGCATTTGGATGGTGGAAACTTACCGCACGCAGTTCGCCCAAGAAATTTCTGCCCGCGGCATTGATGGCTTGATCGCGACGCTAACGCAGCGGAATAAAAGCGGCTCTGGCGAGAAAAAGAGCTAATCCAGGCCTAGCGTTCAACCTGAGTGCTCTTTAAGACAGGATCTGCCGTGTTGCTAAAACTCCCCAGCGTTCTCACGCATGCCCAAGCCAGCGATTGGTCGCGCAGTCTGAAATTGGCCATGCGAAACGCTGCGGCTGACAAGGAACCCGTCATCGCGGATGCCAGCTCAATGACGCAGTTTGATTCATCTTCGCTGGCAGTTTTACTGGAATGTCGGCGTGAGGCCTTGGCCATGGGACGGATTTTTTGGGTGCAAGGCTTGCCACCTCGCTTGCGGCAATTGGCCGGTCTTTATGGGATTGCAGCGCTCATTCCATCCCCTACCTGAGCACTGCCATCTGGCTAGCCCTTAAAATAGAGGGCTCATGCCTGCAATTTCATTCCAGTCCGTCTCCAAAACATTTCAATCTTCGCGGGTTGCTCCCGGTCCAGTCGTGCAGGCGCTGGACCATGTCAGTTTCGACATTCAGCCCGGCGAATTTTTCGGCCTTCTCGGCCCTAACGGCGCAGGTAAAACCACCTTGATCAGCATCCTGGCGGGCTTGTCGCGCGCCAGTAGCGGTCAGGTTTTGGTGCACGGCCATGATGTCGTGACGGACTATGCCGAGGCTCGTCGTCAGCTGGGTGTGGTGCCACAAGAGTTAGTGTTTGACCCGTTTTTCTCTGTCCGCGAGTCCTTGCGCATTCAGTCTGGTTATTTCGGCGTCAAGCACAACGACGACTGGATCGACGAACTGCTCAGCAGCCTCGGTCTGACCGACAAGGCCAACGCCAACATGCGGCAACTGTCCGGCGGCATGAAAAGGCGGGTGCTGGTCGCGTTGGCATTGGTGCACAAGCCGCCCGTGATCGTTTTAGATGAGCCCACAGCTGGCGTTGATGTTGAACTGCGGCAAACACTGTGGCAGTTCATCGCCAAACTGAACCGGCAGGGCAGCACCGTGCTGCTCACCACGCATTACCTCGAAGAAGCCGAAGCGCTGTGCGGCCGCATTGCGATGCTCAAGCAAGGCCGGGTGGTGGCGCTGGCGTCCACATCGGATTTGCTCAAGAGCGCGTCGTCGAACGTGCTGCGCTTCAAGGTCGACCGCGAGTTGCCTGATGCGCTGGCGGTGCAGGCGCGCGTGACGGGTCGGATTGTGCAGTTCCCCGCCCACAATGCACGTGAGATCGAGAACTATCTGGCGGCCGTACGTGAGGCTGGCTTGGTGGCCGAAGACGTCGAAATCCGCAAGGCTGACCTTGAAGATGTTTTTCTCGAAGTGATGTCCGATAAAACTGTTAGCGCCCCTGTGGCTGCCGAGGTCACAGCATGAACGGTTGGCAAACACTGTTGTACAAAGAAGTCTTGCGCTTCTGGAAGGTTGGCTTTCAGACGGTGGGCGCGCCGATTCTGACGGCCGTTCTGTACATGCTGATTTTTGGCCATGTGCTGCAAGACGAGGTCAAGGTGTATGGCAGCGTCAGCTACACCGCATTTTTGGTGCCGGGTCTGGTGATGATGAGCGTGTTGCAAAACGCCTTTGCCAACAGCTCTTCTTCCATGATCCAAAGCAAAATCATGGGGAACTTGGTGTTTTTGTTGCTCACGCCGCTGTCGCACTGGCACTGGTTTGTGGCTTACGTCGGTTCTTCGGTGCTGCGCGGTTTGGCTGTCGGCACCGGTGTTTTTGCCGTGACGGTGTACTTTGGCCGGCCCAGTTTTGAGGCGCCGTTGTGGATCGTGGTGTTCGCTGTTCTGGGTGCGGCACTGTTGGGCGGGCTGGGTTTGATCGCAGGTTTGTGGGCTGAAAAATTCGACCAGATGGCGGTGTTCCAGAACTTCGTCATCATGCCGCTGACGTTTTTGAGTGGCGTGTTCTACTCCATCCATTCATTGCCGCCCGCGTGGCAAACGGTGAGTCATTTGAACCCGTTTTTCTACATGATCGACGGCTTTCGGTATGGCTTTTTTGGCGTCAGCGATGTGTCCCCTTGGATCAGTCTGGGAATTGTCGGCGGCGCCTTGATCGTGGTCAGCTGGATCGCCGTGCACTTGCTGAAAATCGGCTACAAAATTCGCCATTGAAACGGCTACGGCCGCACCTCGAAATTTCTTTGAATTAACGGACTTCATTTTTCATCACCATGACCAGCGACGAACTTCAGGCCCTCATCAGCGCCAACATTGATTGCGAGCACATCGAACTGTCGGGCGATGGCCGGCATTGGTATGCCACCATCGTCTCCAGCATCTTCGAGGGCCAGCGGCTAATCCAGCGGCATCAACGCGTCTACGCCACGCTGGGTGGTCGCATGCAGACCGACGAAGTCCATGCCCTGTCGATGAAAACTTTCACGCCCGCCGAATGGGCCGCGCAAAACTAAAGCCAAAACTCAAAAATCATGGACAAGCTACGCATCAAAGGCGGCACATCGCTGTCTGGCACGGTTGATATTTCAGGCGCTAAAAACGCCGCCTTGCCCGAGCTCTGTGCGGCGCTGCTCACCGACGAGCCAGTCACGCTGACCAATGTGCCGAGGTTGCAAGACGTCTCGACCATGCTCAAGCTGATTCGCAACATGGGTGTCACGGCTGAGCAGGGCGCGCAGGGTCAGCCGGATTCTGGCACCGTGAGGATTGACGCTGGCCCTTTGCACACGCCTGAAGCACCGTACGAGCTGGTGAAAACCATGCGCGCCTCGGTGTTGGCGCTGGGGCCACTGCTGGCGCGCTTTGGCCGCGCCCGGGTGTCCTTGCCCGGTGGCTGCGCGATTGGTTCGCGGCCGGTGGATCAGCACATCAAAGGTTTGCAGGCGATGGGCGCCGAGATTGTGGTCGAGCACGGCTACATGATTGCGCGCCTTGCCTCCGGCCTGACGCGTCTGCAGGGTTGCCATTTAACGACCGACATGGTGACCGTGACCGGTACCGAAAACTTCATGATGGCGGCGGCGCTGGCCGACGGCGAAACCATTTTGGAAAACGCCGCCCAGGAGCCGGAGATCGGCGATCTGGCCGAGATGCTGATCAAGATGGGTGCCAAAATTGACGGCCACGGCAGTCGGCGCATCCGCATTCAGGGCGTGGCGCGCTTGCATGGCGGCACGCATCAGGTGGTCGCTGACCGGATTGAGACCGGCACCTTTTTGTGTGCTGTGGCGGCGGCTGGCGGAGACGTGGTGTTGCGCCACGGCCGCGCCGACCATCTGGAAGTGGTGATCGAGAAGCTGCGCGAAGCCGGCGCGACGGTCAGCGCCGGCGATGGTTTTATCCGTATCCAGTCGCAGGGCCGGCTCAAGGCGCAGTCGTTCCGGACGACTGAATACCCGGGCTTTCCGACCGATATGCAGGCGCAGTTCATGGCGCTGAATGCGATTTCGCACGGCACCAGCGTGGTCACGGAAACTATTTTCGAAAACCGGTTCATGCACGTCAATGAAATGGTGCGGCTGGGTGCCAACATCCAGATCGACGGCAAGGTTGCGCTCTTGGAAGGGGTTGAAAAACTCTCTGGCGCGACAGTCATGGCCACTGATTTAAGGGCTTCGGCCAGCTTGGTGATTGCCGGCTTGGTGGCCGAAGGCGAAACCGTGGTCGAACGGATTTACCATCTCGACCGCGGTTACGACCAAATGGAAACCAAATTGCGCGGCATTGGCGCAGACATCGAAAGGGTCAAAGAATGATCACGTTGGCGCTGTCCAAAGGACGCATTTTTGACGACATTCTCCCGCTCTTGCGGTCGGCCGGCATCGAGGTGCTGGACGACCCGGAAAAGTCACGCAAACTGATTTTGGACACCAACCAGCCTGACCTGCGTGTGGTCTTGGTGCGGGCCACCGACGTGCCAACCTATGTGCAGTACGGCGGCGCAGACCTGGGCGTGGTCGGCAAAGACACGCTTCTTGAATCCGGCAGCCAGGGCTTGTACCAGCCGCTGGATTTGCAAATCGCAAAATGCCGCATCAGCGTGGCGGTGCGTGATGGCTTTGATTACGCCGCAGCCGTGCGCCAAGGGGGACGCCTCAAGGTCGCCACCAAGTACGTGGCCAT
>CANCCE010000132.1 GCA_947374505.1 Comamonadaceae bacterium
GGCGCTTGTGTCGCTGTTGGCCGGCTGTGTCTCCACCACACCTGAATACGACAAGCGCTTTGGTGACGCCGTGCGCCAGTCGCGCCAGCAGATGACCATCAACCCGAATGCGGGCAGCACTGCCGACGCGGCGCTGGGCATGGACGGCAACGCCGCCCGCGAAGCGCTGGTGCGTTACCAGAGCACGTTCAAAACGCCACCGCCGGTCACCAATGTCATCAGCATTGGCGGCAGTCGTTGAGCAGATCCCGTGAGTTGTTTTTATTTTTAAAAGAGGTTTTCAAATGAGAAAAAGTATCACTGCCATGAACAGATCCGTTAGCGCATTCGTTCTAGACGAAGAGGGCGCTCAAGTTGTCGAGTACGCGTTGATCATCGCCGTCGTGTCGATCGGCTTGGTCCTTGCATTGGGAGGAGGAACGAGTAGCTTGGTAACGTCATTCACCACCTTGGTCTCTCGCATCACCACTTGTTTTTCTGTTGCCGCCTGCACATGAGGCTCGAAAAATGGCTCGATGGACATCCAGTCATAAGCAGAAATCGCAGGCAGTGAGTGTTGAGGTCATGCGAACGGTAGGGAGCAACGGCAATGTTTGCCGTGTCATTTAACTTTTAATTTTCATCAACTTAATAGAGGTTTTCAAATGAACAAATTTTTCCACACTGTTAATAAATCTGTCGTTTCTTTCGTTCAAGACGAAGAAGGGGCACAAGTCGTTGAGTACGCTTTGATCATCGCTGTGGTGTCGATCGGCTTGGTGGTTGCTTTGGGGAACAGCACATCTGGGTTGCAGAAGTCATTTACGACCTTGGTCAGCCGCGTCACGACCTGTTTTACCGCCGGCTCGACCTGCTCTTAAGGCGCGGTGCTTTCCCATCAAAGGCGTATTCCTTTGATGGGATTCACCGCTCATGCGGCCCATTTCTATACTTGCAGGAAGCAAACGTCATGAAGCAAAAAGGTGCGCAGGCCGTTGAGTTCGCGCTGGTCTTGCCGTTTTTTATCCTCATTCTTTTTGCGGTGCTGGACTTTGGAATTCTGGTTTACAACAAAGCCATCATCACCAATGCCAGCCGTGAAGGTGCGCGCAGTGGTGCGCTGTTAAGCGGCACATGGGACTCAACAGCGGTCCAACAGGTTGCCTGTAACTATGCGCGGAACACGCTGATCAGTGTCAAAAGTGGCACCAGCACCAGCACCTGCACCGGCACCAAAGACCCGGTGGTCAATGTTTATTGGGGCTCCACAGCCACTTGCCCCTCGCCGGCGACTTTGGGTCCATCACCCACGTTTGGTGTGCCTGTTGCTTTGAAAATTTCATATCCCTTCAGTGGTTTTTCGCTCGGCAGCTGGTGGTCCCTGGGGACGGGGACCTCATCGGTCGGCAGTCAAATGACCCTGACCGCATGCACGCAGATGGCTCATGAATAAGCACAACACATCAGCTTGCCGTCGTCAGCAAGGTGCTTACCTGGTCATGTTTGGCGGATTGCTTTTGCTGCTGACGGGTTTTGCCGTGTTGGCGATTGACATTGGCCGCATCTTCATCGTCCGCAGTGAATTGCAAAACGTCGCGGACGCAGCAGCCCTGTCTGGGGCCAATTGTTTGACCCGGCAATCCGGGTTAGGCACCACCGACTGCTCAACGGCGATGGCAACCACTCTGAACTGGACCCAGGCCACAGCCAATGCACAAGCGCAGCTGAGTCAAAACCAAGTCGACAACCGGTCGATCTCAAGCAGCGACGGCGGACACGTCATCACGGCAGGTTACTGGAATCTATTGACGCGCAGTGCATCGGGCGGGTCGCTGTCGACGACCTTCAGTCCTCTTACAACCTATGACAAGCCGGCGATCAGCGTCAAGGTGAGCAAGGGAACGGGGCAAAACGGCGGACCTATTGTGATGCTGACCCGACTCATGTTTGGCGGCAGTGATGTGCCCATGTCGGCGACAGCGGTTGCCGTTATTTCTTCCCCCGGTTCCGTGATTTCTGGAAGTCTCATCCCGATGGTGATCAATCAGTGTCTGTTCAACACCTACTGGAACAGCTCAACAAACATGCCCTATAACGCCACGGCAACAACCCTAGCTGGAGTTCCGCAGGTTATCGGTACACCTTGGGTTTTTCGGATCGGCTCTTCCTATCATTACGGCAGTTGTGACTCGGGTCAATGGACGTCGTTTGGCGTGAACAGTAATGCCGCCAGCTATGTCGCTGGACTCATCACCAACGGCAACTCCACTGCCTTAAGCATTGGCGACGCCACCTATATTCAATCCGGGACCAAAACCTCCAACTACAACGATCTGCAGATCGATATAGGAAAAGACGTGCTTGTCCCGGTGGTGAACTACCCGACGGGGCTCGACAGTGTCGGTACCTCAATCCCCATCGTCGCATTTGCAATGTTTCACATCACAGATGTCCAGGACGGAAGTGGCAAATATATGGAGGGTTATTTCAAGAATGGCCTATCGGTTGGCGGCTCCAGCGGCATTGGGCCCAGTTACGGGTCTTACACGCCGCCCCGGCTGGCTTATTGAACCGCTGCTGTAGCCCTCACCAACAAGGAACGTCATGAAAATCGCCGTCATTTCCACCAACGAGAGCCACCTGCAGGAAATGGGTCGCTTGTTGGCGTTGAACCGCCACAACGTGGTGCTGGCCAGTGGCGAGAAAACCAAAATTCGCAGCGTTGCCGAACAAGATGCGCCCGACCTGATGCTGGTCGACGGCATGAGTTGCGCGCTGGCTGATTTGGCACTGGTGGAATACGTCACCACCCATCATCCGGCCACGGCTGTGGTGTTGCTTTGCAGCGAGCAAACGCCTGAGTTTTTAATTCATGCCATGCGGGCGGGCGTGCGCGAGGTTCTGCCATCGCCTGCCACGCCCGAGGCCATCGAGGCGGCGGTGATCCGGGTGGCTGCCAAGCTGCATGGCAGCAGCCAGCGCCAGACAGGCAAGTTACTGGCATTCATAGGCTGTAAGGGGGGCAGTGGCAGCACCTTCATCGCCACCAATTTAGGTTACCACTTGGCGGAATCCCGGTCGGTGTTGCTGATCGACCTGAACCTGCAGTTTGGCGATGCGCTGTCGTTTGTGTACGAAGCCCCGCCAGTTTTGACCATTGCTGATGTAGCGCGCGATATCAACCGTTTGGATGCTTCTTTTTTGGCTGCGACGGCTGTCAAAGTCGCGCCCAATTACAGTGTTCTGGCAGCGCCAGAAGCGCTGACGCAGGCGATGGCCATCAAGCCCGAACACGTGGACGCCATCATCAAACTGGCGCTCCTGCATTACGACTTTGTGCTACTCGACCTGCCGCGAATTCTCGACACACTGGCGCTCAAGGCTTTGGACCGTGCCGACAAGATTTACCCCGTGTTGCAGGCCGGTGTGCCAAGCATCCAGAACGCCAAAAAATTGCTCACGGTGTTTCGGTCCTTGGGCTATGCCGACACGAAGGCCGAGATGATTGTCAACCGCTTTGAAAAAGGCGGTGATATCGGCTTCAGTGAGATCGAGCAGTCTTTGACCGGGGCCATCGTGCGCACGGTGCCGAACTCCTACAAAGAAGTGAACGCGTCTATCAACCAAGGTCGCGCTTTATTGGAGTCTTCGCGCTCCAACGCCGTGTCTAAAAGTTTGGCTGAGTTAGCCGCCACCTTGATTCCCCCCATCGAAGATACACGCGGATTTTTAGGACGCATCTTCAACACCAGAGGTTAAGTATGTCTTTGCGCGAAACACTCAGGGCTGTGGAATCGGCACCGCAGATGCCGACGGTACCGTTGATGTCGGTGGTGGCTCCAGGGCAGCCGCAATCCAGCCCGGTGGCCACGGATGCGTACAAGTTGCTCAAAGAACGCATGCACCTGAAGCTGCTGGATAAGTTTGACCTGAGCGTGTTGGAGACCTTGCCGCCGGATGTCTTGCGACAAGAAATCAGCACCATGGTCGAGCGCTTGTTGGGCGAAGACCAGAGCCCCATTAACGAGCTTGAGCGGCGTTCCCTGATACGCGACATTCAGCACGAGATGCTCGGTTTTGGCCCGTTGGAGTTGTTGATGGCCGACCCAACGGTGTCTGACATATTGGTCAACTCGTATCAGCAAATTTACGTTGAACGCAAGGGCCGGTTGGAGCTGACCAATGTGACCTTCACCGACGAAAAGCATTTGCTGCGGATCATCGACAAAATTGTTTCGCTGGTGGGACGGCGCATTGATGAGTCGAGCCCGATGGTGGATGCGCGGTTGCCCGACGGTTCGCGCGTGAATGCGGTGATTCCCCCCGTGGCCTTGGACGGGCCGATGATGTCGATTCGCCGCTTCGCACACATCCCTCTGAAGATGCACAACTTGGTCGCTGGCGACTATAAAAGTCTGACGCCTGACATGGCGCTGATGCTCGAAGGCCTGGCTAAGGCCAAGGTGAACATGATCATCTCTGGCGGCACCGGATCCGGCAAGACCACCCTGCTGAACATTCTCTCGGGCTACATTCCGGTCACTGAACGAGTTGTCACCATTGAAGACGCTGCCGAACTGCAAATGCAGCAACCGCATGTGGTGCGCATGGAAACCCGTCCGCCTAACACCGAAGGAACCGGCGAAGTGACGCAGCGCGCGCTGGTGCGCAATGCACTGCGCATGCGACCTGACAGGATTGTGATTGGCGAAGTGCGCGGTGCCGAAGCGGTTGACATGCTGCAAGCCATGAACACCGGACACGAGGGTTCGCTCACCACCATTCACGCCAACTCGCCGCGCGATGCTTTGTCGCGGCTTGAAAACATGATTGGTATGGCGAACCTGAATTTGCCTAACCGCGCGGCGCGGCAGCAAATCGCCTCGGCCATCACGGTGGTGGTTCAGAGCCTTCGCTTGATTGACGGTAAACGCAAGATCACCAGTATTCAAGAGATCACCGGCATGGAAGGAGAGGTCATTACCATGCAAGAAATTTTTGCCTTCAAGCAAACCGGCGTTGGCTCGTCGGGGGAGGTCGAGGGACACTTTTATGCGACGGGCGTGCGGCCCAAATTCATGGACCGTTTGCACGCTTTTGGTGTGCAACTGCCAGACGACATCTATGACCCGAGCCGCCAGTACCAGTAACCATCAATTTGCAGAGGTATCGCCATGTTTCCTACGACGGGTAATTATTCATTTTTGATCACCTTGGCGCTGGCAACGGTGTCTTTGCTGCTGCTGCTGGTTGCCAGTTTTCAGATCTGGTTGTCTTACAAAGGTCCCTTGGCACAAAAAATTGAACAGCGCTTGCAGGCGCTGTCGGCGGCCAGCGACGACAGCCTTCAGTCGCAGTTGTTGCGGGAGCGCTTGCTGAGCCAGGTGCCCAAGCTGGAGCAACTGTTGCTGAGCATTCCGCGGGCGCATCGGCTGGATGGCTTCATTTTGCAGTCAGGGCTGAAATGGAGCGTTTCAAAATTATTGCTGTCCAGTCTGGTCTTGGGCTTACTCGCGATCAGCGTGCTGGGCAGCTGGCTCAGTCTGAGTACCTTGGGAGCCGTAGCGGCCGGGGTCGGTGTGGGTCTGTTACCTTGGTTGTATGTGTCGTACCGCCGACAGAAACGTCTGGCCCGTTTTGAAACGCAATTGCCAGAAGCCCTTGAGCTGATGGTCAGGGCCTTGCGCTCAGGGCATTCATTTGCATCTGCCGTGCAGATGGTCGGGCAAGAGATGAGTCAACCCGCGGCAGCAGAGTTCAGCACGGTGCACGACGAAGTCAATTTCGGCGTTGCGACAGAGCAGGCCTTGACCAATCTGACGAAACGCATTCCATTGACCGACTTGCGTTACTTCGTGGTGGCGGTGCTGATTCAGCGCGACTCAGGTGGCAACCTGACGGAGATACTGGGTAATTTGAGCCACTTGATCCGTGAGCGATTAAAGCTACGCGCTAAGGTGAAGGTGATGTCCTCGGAGGGCCGCTTGTCGGCTTGGATTCTGACCCTTTTGCCATTTGGATTGGCGGCCCTCATGAATGCTTTCAACCCGGAATTTATGTCGCCTTTGTGGACCGATCCTATTGGCATTCTGATCCTCAAGTACATGCTCACCATGATGGTCATTGGCATTCTGGTGATGCAAAAAATCATTCGAATTCGTATTTAAAGGACCATCATGTTGCTGCCACTTCTTGTTTTTCTGGCGGTCACCTTGTCGGTGGTTGGCTTGTATTTTTGGCTCACGCCAACGCGCACAGAGCAGCGCTTGCAGGTGCTGAATGGCGACCGCCAAAATACGCAGTGGCGGCAAACCATGGTCAAGCTGGCCGAACCTTTGGCTAATTTGTCATCGCCAACTGCGGATTGGGATTCGTCGGCGCTGCGGGTGCGCTTTTTCAATGCCGGTATACGCAACGATCGTGCCAGATTGATTTACTTCGCCACCAAGTCCTTGCTGCCGCTGCTCTTCGCGTTCCCGGCCTTTGCCTTCAGCCGCGTTACTTTACAGGCGGAAGGTGCGACCTTGTTTTTTGATGTTTCAACAGCCGCCTTGATTGGCTGCTATGTGCCCAACGTGGTGTTGGGGTGGTTGGTCCGCGTGCGGCAGCGCGAGCTATTCGAGAATTTCCCTGACGCGGTTGACTTGATGTTGGTCTGCGTTGAAGCAGGTCTTGGGCTCGACGCCGGGTTGGCCCGAGTGGCCGGCGAGATTAAGATGAAAAGCATGGCCTTGGCGGAGGAGCTGCACCTGACGAATCTGGAAGTACGCGCCGGCGGAGCGCGTGAAAAAGCGCTGAAAAATCTGGCGCGGCGGACCGGGCTTGAGGAGCTCGACACCTTTGCCGTGATGCTGACGCAAGCGGATAAATTTGGCACCAGCGTGGGGGATTCACTGCGGGTCTTTTCGGATGACCTGCGGCACAAACGGCAGACCCGCGCTGAGGTGCGTGCCGCCAAAGTTCCCACCTTGTTGCTGATACCGATGGTGCTGTTTATCTTTCCGTCGATCATCATGGTCATGATGGGGCCGGCAGCGATTCAGATTATTCGCGCTGTGATGCCTTTGTTGACAGGCCTCTAGCGTATTTAGGAACGGGGCTGCAGTTGACGTTTATCGGCGTCCCAGTGCATTGGTGAGGGCTTCTTGCATCATGGTTTGAAAGTTAGCGTTTTTCAGAACACCAAGTCCATTGGTCGTGATGTCAATCACAGTTTGGGTCCGCAGCACTTGATTGTTGAGGGTGTTTTGTACGTATGTCCCCAGCGGTAGAGTTATAGCCCCTGAGTCAACCACATTGCCACTTCCGTTTTGAACGATTTGCGGTTGCAAGTTGATTTGCTGGCCAAGTTGCTGAGCTTGTGAAGCGGTGAGTTTGCTAAGGTCACCCAACTGCAATGTCATGCTGGTGACGAGTTCCTGGTTGATGTAAGTGGCTCGGCTGATGCCGAAGGACACCATCATGCCTAGGCCTAAATCAAAACCACCGCGCATCTTATCCAGACGCTTGTTGCTGACGGTCATCCACAGAGGTGTTTCCGCCTTGTCAAGCGATGCATCAGCTTGTGCCAAGCTGGCCATGCCCATGAGCAGCGCATACAAAGTAACCATTAATCGGCCACGGGTACGGTTGTGCATCAGAAATCTCCCGGGCCATTTTTTGGCAATGTCACATTGGTGAGACTTCCCCGCTGGACACCATCAGCCAGCAGGGCT
>CANCCE010000133.1 GCA_947374505.1 Comamonadaceae bacterium
GCGGTCAAGTGGCCAGCGGCTTCTTCCGTCGGTGGCAAAGGCAACGAAGGCGTCGCCGCCAACGTCAACCGCATCAAAGGTGCCATCGGCTACGTGGAATACGCTTATGTCAAGAAAAACGGCATGAACTTCATGCAACTGCAAAACGCTGACGGCAAGTATGTCAGCCCGGACGACAAAACCTTTGCCTCCGCCGCAGCCGGTGCTGACTGGTTTAGCGTTCCAGGCATGGGCGTGTCGATGGTCAACGCCAAGGGTGCTGCCAGCTGGCCTATCAGCACGGCTTCGTTCATCTTGATGTACAAAAATCCAGCCGACAAAGCAGCCTCCGCAGAAGCCTTGAAGTTCTTTGACTGGGCTTTCAAAAACGGCAAGAAAATGGCTGACGATCTCGACTATGTTTCGCTGCCTGACAGCCTGACGAATCAGATTCGCAGCAAGGTCTGGTCACAAATTCAGAAGTAATTCTCTGGGTCAACCGATAAACCCGTCGAGCGGCCACCAGCAGCTCGGCGGGTTTTATTCAGTATCAGACAACTCCAAGGTATTCAAATGAGCGTGGAAGCCATCATGACTTTGCCAACCAACACCAGTGATTCAAACAGCGAAACAGGCAGTCAAGACATGATCGCCGTGGCCAAACGCCAGCGCATCCAGGATTTCTTTTTCCACCGCATCACTCAAAGCTTCTCGCTGCTGGTGTTGATCGCTCTGACCGGCATCATTGCCTCCTTGTTCATCAATGCCTGGCCTGCACTGCATAAGTTTGGCGTGCATTTCCTTTGGTATGTGGAGTGGGACATCGTCAATGAAGAATTTGGTGCTGCGATTGCGATCGTCGGCACCTTGGCCAGCGCTGGTATTGCGATGTTGATCGCGGTGCCGCTGGCCTTTGGTATCGCGGTATTTTTAACCGAGACCTGTCCGGTCTGGTTGCGTCGCCCTCTCGGCACCTCCATCGAATTGTTGGCCGCAGTGCCATCGATCATTTACGGCATGTTTGGATTGTTCGTCTTCGCGCCCCTGTTCGCCGACTACCTGCAAGTGCCTTTGCAAAAACTGCTGGGCGGGATGCCGCTGGTCGGCTTTTTGTTTGGTGGTGCCACCAACGGCATGGGCATTTTGGCTGCCGGCATTGTGCTGGCCTTCATGGTCTTGCCCTTCATTGCCGCCGTGATGCGCGATGTCTTTGAAGTCACGCCACCCATCCTGCGTGAATCAGCTTATGGCCTGGGCTGCACCACCTGGGAAGTGGTCCGCAAAGTGGTTTTGCCGTACACCCAAAAGGGCGTCATCGGCGGGATCATGCTCGGCTTGGGACGCGCCTTGGGCGAGACCATGGCCGTGACCTTCGTCATCGGCAACGCCAACCGCATGCCGACTTCCTTGTTTTCACCTGGCACGTCCATCGCATCGACACTGGCCAACGAGTTTGGCGAGGCCGATGCGTTTCATATCTCGGCATTGTTTGCGCTTGCCTTTGTGCTGTTTGTGATCACTTTCGTGGTGCTGGCGATGGCCAAGATTTTGGTCCTGCGGGCTGACAAAGCCAAAGGAGCTTGAGATGATGAGCAACTTCAATCACCAACTTTATCGCCGCCGTCGCTGGGCCAATGCGCAAGGCTTGGTGTTGTCCATGAGCGCCATGGCGATCGGCTTGGCAGTGCTGCTGTGGATTTTGTTTGTGTTGTTTTCCAATGGCCTTGCCGCCATTGACTGGAACATGTTCACCCAAGACACGCCGGCACCCGGCTCTGAGGGAGGCGGTTTGAGAAACGCCATCATCGGCAGCTTGATGATGGTTGGCCTGTCGGTCCTGGTCTCAACGCCGATAGGGATTTTGGCGGGCATCTACCTCACCGAATATGGTGACCAAAGCAAAACCGCGGAACTCACCCGCTTCGTGACAGACATCATGCTGTCAGCACCGTCGATCGTGCTGGGTTTGTTTGTGTACTCCATCGCAGTCGCCACCGTGGGTAACTTTTCGGGTTATGCCGGCAGCTTGGCCTTGTCGCTGATCGCCGTGCCAGTGGTCATGCGGACCACTGAAAACATGTTGCGCCTGGTGCCCGGCAGTTTGCGGGAAGCGGCTTTTGCGCTGGGTGCGCCACGCTGGAAAGTCTCGACGTTGGTGACCTTGCGGGCAGCGAAAAGTGGGGTCGTCACCGGCTTGCTGTTGGCGGTGGCCCGCATCAGCGGTGAAACTGCGCCACTCTTGTTCACAGCCCTGAACAACCAGTTTTACAGCACCAACATGGGTGCACCGATGGCCAATCTGCCAGTGGTGATCTACCAATTCGCCATGAGTCCATATGACAACTGGATTCGGCTGGCGTGGGGTGGCGCTTTGCTCGTCACCATGGCTGTATTGGTCTTCAATATCTTGGCGCGTGTTTTTTTCCGGGACAAAGTGAGCGCCTGAGCGCCTCCCGCATCCGTCGCGACAACTCGTTTCCTCACACTATTTAGACCACTGGACATGCCCATGCCTGAAACCACCACAGAACTTAAAAACGCCCTCGAGGTCCGTAATCTCAATTTTTATTACGGTAACTTTCGTGGTCTCAAAGACGTGACCATGAACATTGCCGAGCGCAAGGTCACGGCCTTCATCGGCCCATCGGGTTGCGGCAAGTCGACGCTGTTGCGCACACTGAACCGCATGTACAGCCTGTACCCCGGCCAGCGCGCTGAAGGCGAGATCAATTTCTACGGCAAAAACATTCTGGACAAAAGCCAGGACTTGAACCTGCTGCGGGCCCGGATCGGCATGGTGTTCCAAAAGCCGACGCCCTTCCCGATGACGATTTACGACAACATCGCCTTCGGCGTGCGCCTATATGACAACCTGAACAAAAGTGATATGGATGAACGCGTTGAATGGGCGCTGACCAAGTCTGCACTGTGGAACGAAGTCAAAGACAAACTCGGCCAAAACGGTCTGTCTCTGTCCGGCGGGCAACAGCAGCGTCTGTGTATTGCCCGCAGTGTGGCAGTCAAACCATCGGTCTTGCTGCTCGACGAACCGACGTCCGCACTGGACCCGATTTCGACCGGCAAAGTCGAAGAACTGGTGCACGAATTAAAAAAAGACTACACCATTGCCATCGTCACACACAACATGCAGCAAGCCGCGCGTTGCAGTGACTTCACCGCCTACATGTACTTGGGTGAACTGATGGAATTCGGCTCCACCGAGCAGATTTTCTTCAAGCCCAAACGCACCGAGACCGAAGACTACATAACAGGAAGGTTTGGTTAATCATGAGTGACAAGCACATCTCCAGCCAGTTCGACACCGAGCTGAACACCATCTCCACCAATGTGCTCGAAATGGGCGGCTTGGTTGAATCGCAGTTGCACCAAGCGATTTATGCGCTGGTTCACATGAACCTGGCGACGGCAGAACAGGTGATTGAAAACGAGAGCAAGATCAACCAGATGGAATTGCGGATTGATCACGACATCATTTCCACCATCGGTCGGCGTCAACCGACGGCGCGGGATCTGCGCTTTTTGATGGCGATTTCCCGGACAACTCAAAACTTAGAGCGTGCCGGCGATGAGATCGAACGCATGGCCCGCATGGTCAAATCAATCATCAAAAGCGGCTCTCCCCGTAACCTGCCGACATCAGAGCTGCGCGTGGCTGCAGATCTGGCTGCAGCCATGCTGCGCAAAACACTTGATTCATTCGCACGACTAGACACCGCCATGGCCGTGACCATCATCAAAGAAGATGACCAGATCGACGACGAGTACAACGGATTCTTGCGCAAGCTCATCACCTACATGATGGAAGATCCGCGCACCATTTCACCCAGCTTAGACCTGCTGTTTTTGGCCAAGTCGATTGAGCGCGTGGGTGATCACGCTAAAAATATCGCCGAGCAAATCATCTTTATCGTCAAGGGCGAGGACGTCCGCCACACCCCCGTGAGCAAGGTTGAATCGGTCGTCAAATGAGAAAACTACCTCGCGTTTTGGTGGTCGAAGACGAGCCGTCAATTGCTGAATTGATTGCGGTCAACCTTCGGCACAACGGTTTTTCCCCCATCGTCGTGTTTGATGGTGCCGCTGCGCAACGGGAGGTTGATGCTGTGCTGCCCGACTTGATCTTGCTGGACTGGATGCTGCCCGGCGAGAGCGGAGCCACCTTGGCGCGGCAATGGCGCAAAAGTGACCGGACTAAAACCGTGCCGATCATCATGCTGACCGCGCGCAGTGATGAGTCTGACAAAGTGCAAGGGCTGGACGCCGGTGCTGACGACTACATCACCAAGCCATTTTCAACACAAGAGTTGCTGGCCCGCATCCGCGCGCTGCTGCGCCGTCGCAGCCCTGAAATCGTCAAAGACTCTGTGCAACTCGGTGAACTGACGCTGGACGCAGGCACTTACCGCGTCACTTTTCGCAGCAAAGAACTGAAGATCGGACCGACCGAATTCAAGCTCTTGCACTACCTGATGAAACATGCTGAACGGGTGCATACCCGCAGTACCTTGCTCGACAAGGTCTGGGGCGACCACGTTTTCATTGAAGAACGGACTGTCGATGTGCATGTCAAACGCTTGCGAGAGTCATTGGGCGAAGCCGCCTGCATGATTGAAACCGTGCGTGGCGCAGGTTACCGTTTGACCGCTCAAAACACCGCTGGAAACTCAGAACAGGGCCAGTCCATTTCCGCAGCATGACGCAACGCTTGTTTGAACTGCTGCTGTTTGTTGCGTTGGGATCGGCTTGGGGCCTGCGGCACGCATCAGCGGGTTGGGCTGTCGCCGGTACGTTGGCCGGTGCGGTGCTGTGGAGCCTGCTAGATGGTCTGCGCGCTAGGCGCTTGCTGAAATGGTTCAATACGGCAGACACAACACAGTCGCCCAAGTTTTCCGGCATTTGGGCCGAGCTGTTTGAGCGCAGTCGGAAAATCATCAAGCAGCAAGAAAGACGAACAGAAGAAAGCAATGCTCGTTTGGATAACTTTCTGGCCGCGATTCAGGCCTCACCGAATGGCGTGATTCTGCTTGATGCGGAAGGCCGTATCGAGTGGGTGAACCTGACAGCCGCCCACCAACTCGGCTTAGACCAGCAGAAAGATGTCGGCCAATACATTCAGAATTTGGTTCGGTCACCCGTCTTTAAAACTTACTTTTTAGGGGACGATTTCAGCACTGAAATTCAGATCGGTGGTATCGGCGCCAGGCCCTCTGTGCCCTCCAAGATATCAGTACAAATTCATCCTTACGGCCATCAGCGCAAACTCTTACTGACGCGCGATGTGACCGCGGTCGAACTCGCAGACACCATGCGACGCGATTTCGTCGCCAATGTGTCGCATGAAATTCGGACACCTTTGACCGTGCTCAGCGGTTTTGTAGAAACGCTGCAGCATATCCCTGTCAGCGAGGCAGATCGGAACGTTTACCTGGGCATGATGAGCCAGCAGGCTCAACGAATGCAGATGCTGGTGAGCGATTTGCTCACGCTGTCACGCTTAGAGGGCAGTCCCGCGCCAGGGCCAGGCGACTGGATCCATACTGAAGACCTGTTGACACCCGCAATACAAGAAACACGTGCTTTGTCCAGCGTCATTGCGCAGCCCCCTCACGCCATCACCCCCGGGCCTAAGTCCGCATTTTTGGTCTCAGGCAATAAATCAGAATTACACAGCGCCATGTCCAACCTGCTGAGCAACGCCGTGCGCTACACACCCGCAGGCGGCGCCATCCGAACCGGTTGGCAATTGCGTCCCGATGGCTGGGCGGAGTTCTTTGTCGAAGACAGCGGCCCCGGCATCGCCGCCGAACATTTACCGCGCTTGACTGAACGCTTTTACCGCGTCGACAGCAGCCGTTCGCGTGAAACCGGCGGCACCGGCTTGGGCCTGGCCATTGTCAAACACGTGGCACAACGGCATGGCGGTCAGTTCAACGTGACAAGCACGATAGGAAAAGGCTCGACTTTTTCAATCGCCCTGCCGCCATCGCGCGTGCAGCCGAAATTTATCGACTGACCGGCTTGGCTGCCACCAAGTTGTCCTGGAACAATTGCCCGGCCTGACGCCAGCTGAACGCCAGCGCACGTTCACGGGCTTGGGCACGGCTAACTTTCAGCGCGGACCCAAATGCTTGCTGCAAATCTGCATGCAGCACACCGCCCTTATGCCCCTCTGGCGTACCCAAAACTTCTAACGGGCCGTCGACTGGATAGGCGGCAACCGGCGTACCGCAAGCCATCGCTTCGAGCATGACCAAGCCAAAGGTTTCTGACTTGCTGGGGAACACAAACACATCGGCAGCCGCATACACCTTGGCCAATTCATCCCGGGGCAGCAGACCAAGCCAGCGCACCTTCGGATAACGCGCCTTGAGGGACGCTTCCAATGGCCCCACACCACACACCACCTTGGTCCCGGGAATGTCCATCTGCAAAAAAGACTCTATGTTTTTTTCGTAAGAAACCCGTCCGACAAAAAGCGAGACAGGACGCTCAAGATTTTCGAGTTGCGGGTAGAGCCCGGCAGTGCCATAAAAGCGAAATAAATCCGTGTCAACGCCGTGCGTCCAACTGCGCAGTTGGCCAAAACCTCTTTTTTTGAGCATCTCCAGCACCCCTTGCGTCGGCACCATGATGCCTGACGACGGTTTGTGAAAATGACGAAACAAAGCGTAGCCCATCCACAAGGGGACACGCAAAGCTGCTTTCAAAATTTCAGGAAACTTGGTATGAAATGCCGTGGTGAACTGCAGACGATGCTTGCGGCAATGCGCCCGTGCAGCCCAACCCAACGGGCCTTCTGTGGCGACGTGAATGGCGTCAGGTGAAAATTCATGCAGCTGTTGACTCAAAAAGGGCCGGGGTTTGATAGCGAGATCAATCCCCGCATACCCAGGGCAAGGCCGCGTCTTGAACTGCCCCGGATGAATCACCAGCACCTCATGGTCACGCCCCTCCAATTCTCGAACCAGCTCCAGCAAGGTGGTCACAACACCGTTCACTTGGGGCAACCACGCATCGGTAACCAAGGCAATTTTCATACGCTCACCGGTGCTTCTGGCATGAGGCTGGGCTCTGGTTTTTTCTGCACTTCATGCGACGGTGCCCAATGCAAAATTTCAAGGCGTCCATCGAAGTGCTCGACCAAGGCGGTGCGGCTCTCGACCCAGTCGCCGTCGTTGCAATAAAGAGTGCCATTGATCATGCGCATCTCGGCACGGTGGATGTGGCCACACAAGACCCCGTCATGGCCCCGGCGCTTCGCCTCTTTGGCAACAGCCACCTCAAAGTCGGTGACGTAATTCAGGGCCGTCTTGACCTTCTGCTTGAGATACGCCGAGAGCGACCAATAAGGCAGGCCCATGCGGGCACGCAGCGAATTGAAGTGCCGATTCATCCGCAGCGTGAACTCGTACAGGTTGTCGCCTAAGTACGCCAGCCACTTGGCGCATTGAACGACTGCATCAAAGTAGTCACCATGAATGATCCACAGACTGCGACCATCCGCCGTGACGTGAACCGCTTCTTTCACAACCTCGACACCCCCAAAATGATGGCCAATGAAGTCGCGGGCAAATTCGTCATGGTTGCCTGGCACATAAATCACCCGACAGCCTTTGCGTACGCGCCGGAGGAGTTTTTGCACCACGTCGTTGTGCGACTGTGGCC
>CANCCE010000134.1 GCA_947374505.1 Comamonadaceae bacterium
TCAGCAGCGACTGCAGCTCAACCGAGGCCTTGCTGTCGTCGAGCGAGGCGACGATCTCGATCGGCTGCGTGGCGCGGTCGAGGTAACTCTTGAGTTGGGCTTTGGTGGCAGCGTCGAGCATGAAGACTCACTTTGAAAATTGGGGAGAACAGTAGAGGCGGCGCTGCGAAGGAGCGCCATTAAAAAAGCCCGGACGCAAGCGCCCGGGCTGGGCGCAGACAGGCGCTTAGATCTTGCCGACGAGGTCGAAAGAAGGCTTCAGGGTTTCAGCGCCTTCAGTCCATTTGGCTGGGCAAACTTCACCTGGGTGCGCTGCCACGTATTGGGCAGCTTTGACGCGGCGCATCAGTTCAGCAGCGTCACGGCCGATGCCGTTGTCGTGCACTTCGATGGTTTTGATCTTGCCGGCTGGGTCGATCACGAACGTACCGCGGTAAGCCAGACCAGCGTCTTCACCCTCTTCAATCATCACTTCGAAAGCGCGTGCCAGTTGGCCGCTTGGGTCGCCGATCATCGGATAGGTGATCTTGCCGATGGTGTCCGACGTGTCGTGCCAAGCTTTGTGGGTGAAATGGGTGTCGGTGGACACGCTGTAAACCTCAACGCCCATTTTCTGGAATTCAGCGTAATGGTCAGCCAAGTCGCCCAGTTCAGTTGGACAGACAAAGGTGAAGTCAGCTGGGTAGAACACCACGACAGACCATTTGCCTTTGAAGTTGTCGCTGCTGACAGGGACAAATTTACCGTTGTGGTAGGCGGTTGCTTTAAAAGGAACGATTTCTGTATTGATTAAGGACATGATTGGCTTTTAGTTGGTTACTATCGAAATTCGACAATGGATAGTGTAGCTCTATAAAACAGCCAATCCTTATAGTTAATTACTATTTAAAGGGTTAACCCTCGCTATTGGAAGCCACTTCTACCTTCTATCAGGAGCCTCAACAACGCCTGTGAAGCGCTTTTCCGCTTTCTCAATATCCAAGCCGCTCGGGCCGGACTTCTTGCAAGATCGTTGTGGCGATCTCTTCAATCGACTTGGTGGTGGTCGATAACCAGCGAATGCCTTCGCGGCGCATCATCGCCTCGGCCTCATGGATCTCATGATGGCAGTTGGCCACGCTTGAATAAGTTGAATTGGGTCGGCGTTCGTTGCGGATCTGACTCAGTCGTTCAGGTGCAATCGTCAGGCCAAAGATTTTTTTCCGGTGGGGCACCAGTGCAGGGGGTAATTGGCGGCGCTCAAAATCTTCCGGTATCAAGGGGTAATTCGAGGCTTTCACACCGAACTGCATCGCCAAATAGAGCGACGTTGGCGTTTTTCCGCTTCGGCTCACGCCCACCAGAATCACGTCTGAACCGGCTAAGTCCCGGTTGCTCTGGCCATCGTCATGGGCCAATGAAAAATTGATGGCTTCGATCCTGTCGTCATAGGCCTTGCTTTTGGAGGCGTCTGAAAACCGCCCGACGCGGTGGTTTGACTTCAGTCCCAGTTCGCGTTCCAGCGGTGAGACGAACATGCCAAACATGTCCAGCAGCATGCCGTTGCACTGCGCTTTGATGACCGACAGGATTTCCATGTTGACCAAGGTCGTGAAGACGATGGGGCGGACGCCTTCTAATTCACCCGTGTGGTTAATTTGGCGGACAGCCTGATGCGCCTTGTCTACGCTGTCAATGAATGGCAGACGCACATGCCGCGCGTCGATCTCAAACTGGGCCAGGATAGCGTTGCCAAAGGTTTCGGCCGTGATACCAGTGCCGTCAGAGATGAAAAATACGGTGCGATTGGGCATGGGTGGGTCTTGGAGTGTGTTTTGAAGGGTGTCGTTTGATGGGCCACTGAAAACTCAGCGGCCATCTACAATTGACGTTAATTATCCAGATTCTGTCGCCATGTCCAGCATCAACCCCTTTAAACAACAACAAGGTTGGCTGCCGTCCATAGAGACTTTCACGTTTTTAAAACCTCCCGGAGTATTTCTATGTCTAACTTGTTTGAGGCGGCCGCCCTGGTCGTACCGTTCGAAAACCTGAGGATGACCGACGTCGACTCGGTCGGCGGCAAGAACGCCAGCCTTGGCGAAATGATTTCCCAACTGCCAACCGGCCCGAATGGCGTTCGCGTGCCGACCGGCTTTGCCACCACGGCCCATGCTTTCCGTGTTTTTCTGGCGCATGCCGGACTAGACAAAAAAATCAACGGCGTACTCGACAACCTCGACACTGAAGATGTGCGGGCTCTGGCTGCCGCCGGCGCTCAGATTCGCGCGCTGGTGGAAGCTCAGCCTTTCCCCGCAGACTTTGAGGCCGCCATTCGCCAGAGTTTTGCCGCCTTGAGCGCTGGCAACCCGCAAGCCAGCTTTGCTGTGCGTTCTTCGGCCACAGCGGAAGACTTGCCGGACGCTTCTTTTGCTGGCCAGCAGGAAACCTTTTTGAACGTGGTGGGCATCGAGGACGTGCTGCACAAGATGAAAGAAGTCTTTGGCTCTTTGTACAACGACCGGGCCATCAGCTATCGCGTTCACAAAGGTTTTGCACACGCCGATGTCGCGTTGTCGGCCGGTGTTCAGCGCATGGTGCGCAGCGACTTGGGTGCTGCCGGCGTGATGTTCACCATCGACACCGAAAGCGGTTTTGAAGACGTGGTCTTCATCACCTCCAGCTACGGTCTGGGTGAAACTGTGGTGCAGGGCGCCGTCAATCCCGACGAGTTTTATGTGCACAAGCCGATGTTGCGGGCCGGCAACCGCGCGGTGATCCGCCGCAATCTGGGTTCCAAGCTGCTGCAGATGGAATTCACCAGCGCCGACGAGAAAAAAGCCACCGGCCAGTTGGTCAAAACGACTGACGTGCCAGTCGAACTGCGTAACCGTTTCTCATTGACAGATGCGGATGTGGAACAACTCGCCCGCTACGCCTTGATCATTGAAGACCACTACGGCCGGGCCATGGACGTAGAGTGGGGCAAGGACGGCACCGACGGCGAAATTTATATTTTGCAGGCCCGTCCGGAAACCGTTAAAAGTCAGTCCAAGGGCAAGCCGGAGCAGCGCTACAAACTCAAAGCCACCGGCACTGTGCTGACAGAAGGCCGCGCGATTGGCCAAAAAATCGGGACGGGTCCAGTGCGCATCGTGCGACACATCAGCGAGATGGACCAAGTTCAAGCCGGTGACGTGTTGGTCACGGACATGACCGACCCGAACTGGGAGCCGGTGATGAAGCGTGCTTCAGCCATCGTCACCAACCGCGGTGGCCGGACTTGCCACGCGGCCATCATTGCGCGCGAGTTGGGTATTCCGGCGGTGGTCGGCTGTGGCGATGCGACCGAGCTGCTGAAAGACGGCATGCTGGTGACCGTGAGTTGCGCTGAGGGTGACACCGGCAATATTTATGACGGCCTGCTGGAGACCGAAGTCACTGAAGTCGTCCGCGGCGAGATGCCACCGATTGACGTCAAGATCACGATGAACATTGGCAATCCGCAACTGGCTTTTGACTTCTGCCAGATTCCAAACCACGGCGTTGGCTTGGCGCGGCTGGAGTTCATCATCAACAACAACATTGGTGTGCATCCGAAAGCCATTCTTGACTACCCGAATGTCGATGCCGACTTGAAAAAAGCTGTTGAGAGCGTGGCCCGTGGTCATGCTTCACCGCGCGCTTTTTACGTCGACAAAGTGACCGAAGGCATCGCCACCATTGGCGCGGCTTTCTGGCCCAAGCCCGTCATCGTGCGACTGTCGGACTTCAAGTCCAACGAATACCGCAAGCTGATTGGTGGCTCCCGTTACGAGCCTGAAGAAGAGAACCCAATGCTGGGTTTTCGTGGTGCAGCGCGTTATCTGAGCGCCGACTTTGCCGGGGCTTTTGCCATGGAGTGCGAGGCTTTCAAACGCGTGCGCAACGAGATGGGTCTGGTCAACGTCGAAGTCATGGTGCCGTTCGTCCGTACCCTCGGACAGGCCAAGGCCGTCATCGAGCTGTTGGGTCAGCATGGCCTGAAGCGCGGCGAAAATGGCTTGCGCATCATCATGATGTGCGAGGTCCCGAGCAACGCTGTGTTGGCCGATGAGTTCCTGGAGTACTTTGACGGATTTTCAATTGGTTCGAACGACCTGACGCAGCTGACACTGGGTTTGGACCGTGACTCCGGTCTTGAAATTCTGGCCAAAGACTTTGACGAGCGTGACCCTGCGGTCAAAGCCCTGTTGAGCTTGGCCATCAAAGCCTGTCTGCGCCAGAACAAATACGTCGGTATTTGCGGTCAAGGCCCTAGCGATCACCCCGACTTTGCGCAGTGGCTGAAAGAGCAGGGCATCGGCTCGATGTCCTTGAACCCGGACACGGTCATCGACACTTGGAAAAAGCTCGCCGGCTAATCGGTCGCCGGACTGTTTTCCATGATTGCCGCCGCTTACTGGGTACAGCGCGGGCTGGCCATGGCCTTGCTTTACGCAGGTTGGTCTCGTCTGACCTTGGTTGTTTTGAATCGCCTGCTGCTCTTGCGGCCGAGCGATTTATACGCTGGGGTCCGTCGTGCCCAAGTGCTGGTTGACTTGGGCCAGAAGAACGCCTCGATCAAATGCTTGCAGCAGTTGCTGGTTGATCATCCCGCCCATGCTGCCAGTTGGTACCAACTGGCCTATCTACTGGAAAGTGTGACGCGTCACTCGGAGTCAGAGCCGGCCTTTCGGTCTGCGCTGGCGATTGAGCCCGACATGGACCAGGCTTGGTACGGCTTGGCTATGTTGCTGATGCGGGAAGAACGACTGGACGAAGCCGTCACAGCGCTGAAACACACAACCCGACTTCAGCCCCTGAGTCCTCACGGTTGGTATCAATTAGGCAAAACCCATGCGAAACTCGCCCAAACCGAACACGTGCTCGAGGTGATTCGGCATCTCCGCAGTTTTGAGCCGCAAGTGGCCAACCGGTTGTCCAGCGAGACTGGGCTGATTGGTTTGAAGTGAGGCGTAGCTCGGGCGCGGCGTTGGAAAAGCGAAACCATAAATAGCTGATAACGGCTTAGGGTCGGGGACAAACAGGATGCAGGCAAACAGCCAACGCCGGGCTTACTGGCGCAAAAATACCCGACTCATTGGCATCTTGATGCTGCTTTGGTTTTTCGTGACTTTCGGCGTGAGCTTTTACGCCCGTGAACTGAGTTTTGATTTTTTCGGCTGGCCTTTTAGCTTCTGGATGGCCGCGCAGGGCTCACCTCTGGTGTATGTCGTCGTCATTGCTTTTTATGCGCGCTATATGGAGCGGTTGGATGTCGCTCATGGCTTCAACGAAAGTGAGGATTAGCATGCCGTCCAACTCGAATTCAGGTGACGGGCAGGGTGCTGACTCAAGGGCTGCATTCAAAACGGCGTTGAACCACGTTTACAAGTGGTATGCGGCTGGCTTTCTGGCCTTTGTGTTGGCACTGGCAGTGTTGGAGCAGGTGGGCTTGTCGCGACAGTGGATTGGTTTGATTTTTCTGTTGGCCACGATTGGCTTGTATGCCGGCATCGGCATCATGTGCCGGACCACAGATGCTGCGGAATATTACGTCGCGGGTCGACGTGTGCCTGCCGTTTACAACGGCATGGCGACGGGTGCTGACTGGATGTCGGCGGCCTCTTTCATCGGCTTGGCGGGGACGCTCTACCTGACGGGCTACAGTGGTCTGGCTTTCATCATGGGCTGGACCGGCGGCTATTGCCTGGTGGCTTTTTTTCTAGCGCCTTATCTGCGTAAATTCGGACAATTCACCATTCCTGATTTTTTGGGCGAGCGCTATGGCGGCAACATGCCACGATTTCTGGGGGTGATCGCGGCCATCTTTTGCTCTTTCACTTATGTGGTGGCGCAGATTTACGGGGTTGGCATCATCACCGCACGGCTGACCGGCGTTGCTTTTGAATTGGGTATTTTTCTTGGACTGGGCGGGATCTTACTGTGCTCGTTTCTAGGGGGTATGCGCGCCGTCACGTGGACCCAGGTGGCTCAATATTTGGTGCTGATCGTGGCTTACCTGTTGCCGGTGGTGTGGTTGTCTGTCAAGCAGACGGGCATACCTGTGCCGCAGGCCATCTATGGCTACCAGTTGCAAAAAGTCACTGCCCGCGAAAAAGAGTTGAGCCACGATTCAAAAGAATTAGAAGTGCAGCAAATTTTCAGGGAGCGTGCGTCCGAACTGGCGGCCAAGCTGCAGGACCCGACTGCAGCGTTGTTGGCCGATCGAATTCGTGCCACCAAAGTGCTGGCCGAACTGAAGGCGACAGATGCGCCTTTGGGGCTGATCTATGCGGCCGATCGTGCGCTGTCTAATTTGCCCAAAACGACCGACGCCGCACTCAAGGCATGGATGATCGAGAAGGCTGAAGCGGATGCCAAATCGCAGCCGCTCAATGGCATGCCGCCACATGCGCAGCAATTTGCCGGCGACCCGGCCGGCGATACCAAGGCGCGCGATGAATTTGACTTGTCACGACGAAATTTTTTAGCCCTGGTGTTTTGCCTGATGGTGGGGACGGCCGCCTTGCCGCATATCCTGATTCGTTACTACACCGTGCCGGGCGTCAAAGAAGCCCGTCAATCTGTGGCCTGGTCTCTGCTGTTTATTGTGCTGCTTTACATCACGGCGCCCGCCTTGGCTGTGCTGGTCAAGTACGAGGTTTTCACCTTGGTAGTGGGCACGCCTTTTGACCAGTTGCCCGACTGGATCACGGCGTGGAATAAAGTCGATCCGAGTCTGTTGTCAGTGGTTGATGTGAACCATGACGGTCTATTGCAGCTGAATGAAATGTCCATTGGTGGCGACATCATCATGCTGGCGGCACCTGCCATTGGTGGCTTGCCTTATGTCGTCTCGGGGCTGGTCGCTGCTGGCGGTTTGGCGGCAGCCTTGTCGACTGCTGATGGCCTGTTGCTGACCATTGCCAGCTCGCTCAGTCATGACGTCTACTACAAGATGATTGACCCGAATGCATCGACCGCCCGGCGGGTGACTTTGTCCAAAGTGCTGCTGCTGGTGGTCGCCTTGGGGGCCGCGTATGTGGCCTCTCACAAGCCCGCAGATATTTTATTTTTGGTGTCTGCGGCATTTTCGTTTGCGGCCGCGGCTTTCTTTCCGGCATTGACGCTGGGCATTTTCTGGAAGCGAGCAACGGGTATCGCCGCCTCATTGGGTATGGTGGCGGGGCTTGGTACCACGCTGTTTTACATGATGCTGACCCAGCCCTGGATGCGCAGTCTGTTCAACGTCACCCGTCCGATTGAGCTCTGGTGGGGTATCCAGCCGATTTCTGCCGGCGTTTTCGGGGTGCCGGTTGGCTTTGCGGTGATCATTGTGGTCAGCCTGCTGACCAAGCGGCCTAGCCCTGCTGTCCAAGATTTGGTTGACTATGTGCGTTATCCGAGCTTGACGTATTCAGAAAAACGCCAGCCTTGATTCACCAGTTCGACGGGTCAAACCAGACCTCGCGCGGCAGGCTATAATCATGGGCTTCGCCTTGCTGCACCCTTAACGACGCTGGGGCAGCTTTCATCAACCAAAAGGAGAGTTTATGCGTCATTACGAAATCATCTTGCTGATCCATCCGGATCAAAGCGAGCAGGTCCCGGCCATGCTGGAACGCT
>CANCCE010000135.1 GCA_947374505.1 Comamonadaceae bacterium
CCCTTGGCGTTGACCATCGACACGCCCATGCCTGGAACGCTGAACCAGTCAGCACCGGCTGCGGCGGAGGCAAAGGTTTTGTCGTCCGGGCTGACGTACTTGCCGTCGGCGTTTTGCAGTTGCATGAAGTTCATGCCGTTTTTCTTGACGTAAGCGTATTCCACGTAGCCGATGGCACCTTTGATGCGGTTGACGTTGGCGGCGACGCCTTCGTTGCCTTTGCCGCCGACGGAAGAAGCCGCTGGCCACTTGACCGCCGCGTTTTTGCCAACCTTGTCAGCCCATTCTTTGCTGATGGACGACAGGTAGTCGGTGAAGTTGAAGGTTGTGCCCGAACCGTCCGCGCGGTGCACTACAGTGATGTTGTCGTCTGGCAGTTTTTTACCAGGATTCAGAGCGATGAGTTTGGCATCGTTCCACTTGAGGATGTTGCCCAGATAAATATCAGCCAGCACAGGGCCGGTGATGCGCAACTCACCTGGTTTAAAGCCGTCCAGATTCAGCACCGGCACCGTTCCGCCAATGATGGCGGGGAACTGAACCATGCCGTCTTTGTCGAGATCTTCACCGCTGACAGGGGCGTCAGAAGCGCCAAAAGTCACTGTTTTCGCGCGGATTTGCTTCAGGCCACCGGAGGAGCCGATGGATTGGTAGTTCATGCCAATGCCGGACACGGCTTTGTAGCCTTCTGCCCATTTGGCATAAATCGGGAACGGGAATGTGGCGCCTGCGCCGGTCAGGTCAGCGGCCATGGCGGAGCTCATGGCAAGGCTGGCGAATGCAGCCGCAGCGACTGTTTTAAGAAATGTGCGTTTCGTGTTCATGGAAGTCCTTGAGGTTGATGTGTGAGGCACAAGCAGGACTTTATGGCGCTTGTGTGACAACAGTGTGACAGCGCGATGTTGTCACATTATCCAGAAGCGGGCGTGACTTCTTGTTAAAAAGTGCTCGATGACGTCGAAATCGCTCGACGCGAAGCGCGCCACAGCAGCGTCAGAAAGCAGCATGCCACCGAGGCCAGTGCCAGCGTGGCGGCCGTCCAGAAGCTGACCGGAAGCTGCGATGCCGGTAGGCCGGGGGTCCCGATATAGGCCAGAAAGTAGCCACCCGTCAGGCCAAAGCCCCACAACAAAACGCTGTAAATCAACAGTGGCACCAAGGTGATGCGGTAACAGCGGAGCAAAAAGGCGCAGACGGCTTGCAGTGAGTCGGCCAGATGGTAAAGCGCCACCCAAGCCAGCAGTGTTGAGGCGGTGAGCACAACCTCCGGGTTGCGGGAGTACCAAGCCGGAATTTGCTGACTCAGCAGCCACAGCAGCAAAGCCAGCGCTGAGGCGCTCAGCGCTGACAAGCTCAACGCCAAGCCGACCACACGCCGCGCTTGGGCGGGCTGGCCGGCGCCGATCCAGAACGAGACGCGGGCACTGCAGGCAATCGCCAGCGACAGCGGCACCATGTACAGCACAGCGGCCATGCTGGCGGCAATCTGGTGGCTGGCAGCCGCTACCGTGCCCAGCCGGGCGATGAACAGCGCCATCAGCGTGAAGGAAGTGACTTCCACCATGTAGGACAGACCGGCCGGCAAACCGAGCCGCGCAAAGGCCCTGATCTGCCGCCAATGGGGTTTTTCCATGCGGGCCCAGATGCGGTAAGGCAGGTACAGCGCATTGGTGCGCAGCAGCAGCACGGCAAGAAATAGCAACAGGTAATTGACGATCAGTGTGGCCCAGGCGCAGCCGACTGCACCCATCGGGTCTAAGCCAGCGCCGCCGGCAACGAACCAGATCGACAGCGGAATCTTCACCACCAGTGCACCGATTTGCAGCCAGGTGATGAGCACCGGCTTGCCCAGTGCCTGGTTGAGCGTGCTGAACAGCCGGAACAACAGCGATGGCACAAACGCCACCGCCAGCACCGCCAGGTAGGCCTGAACCTCGCCTTGCATCGCGGCGGGAATTTTGGCCCAGTGCAACAGCGGCCCAGGAAACAGCAGCGCGCCAATACCGGCGAGGCTGATGAGGCCGCACAAATAAAGGCTTTGCCGAATCGACTGGCCGACCGCGTGGTGGTTGCGCGCACCGCGCATTTCAGCCCAGATGGGCAGCAAGGCCTGAATGATGCCGATCAGGCCGACGTAAACGCTGATGTAAATCGCCGAGCCGACCGACAAGGCGGCCAGCGCGGTGTCACTGTAGCGGCCGGCGATCACCGTGTCGGCGACACCAAAAGCCATGACGGCGAGCTGCCCCACCAGCACGGTGCTGGCGTGCTTGCCAATGATCTTGAGTTCTTTCACGTGCCGGAAATCACGGTCGCGAAGCGGCTGCCGACGGCTTGAAGCGGCGGAACACCACCACGTTTTCACTGCGGTCGGCGGGGCGCCTGAGCAAGATCATTCGCTCCCATTCAGCGCGGTTGACGCTTTGGCCCATGCTCGACAAAGAGTCGGTGTCGACCAGCAGGTACTGGCAACGGGTATCCGGGCCGACGGGGTGCAGGTCGAGCTTCTGGTGGTAACGCAGAGCGGCAATCTGTGCCGTGTTCAGGCCCAGTACTTCGACACAGGCTTGTCGGTTGACCTGGCGCGCGATTTGTCGCGCCAAAGACTCATAACTGCGCGCGAAGTCCAGCAAAGGCAGCCAGAGCGTCATCAACAACAACCAACACAGCGTGGTGCCGCCTGCCGGCAAGATCAGGGACTTCCAGATGGCGGCGCGATGCTGTCCGGCACGCCATTTCACCAGCCAAGCCCAGGCCAGCGTGGCCAGCAAGGCTAAGCCAAAGGTCAGCGCGGAAAAGCTCGGTTCAAACCCGGGGGCCAGCTTGGCCACATTGGCGGCAGGCTGTTGCGGCACACCGGTCTGCATGGCGATCCAGATCACCCAAATAGTGATCGTGCAGGAGGTAAAAAACAGCAGGGTGAACCAGTCGATCAATGAGGCCACGCTGCGTTTGAGGGTGGGCAGCGCAAACGCGGCGAGGGTGGCCAGTGGCGGCAGGCTGAGCAGCAGGCTGCGGTCTGAGGCGCCTGTCAGCAATGTGGTGCCGACGGCGACGACGGCAAACCACAAGGGCAGGGCGACATGGCGACTGGCCAGCTGATGCCGCCAGCGAAACAATGTCCAAAGCGCCAGCGGCCATGCGGGCCACGGAAACCACAGGAGTAAGCGGATGATGCTGCCCCATTCTTTGTGGGCTTCAGACCGGCTCAGGGCGGCAATATCAATGCGCCAAACCCAGAGACCGAGGACATACGCCAGAACTGCCGTTGCCATGGTGGCGCCCAGCATCAACAGCATCCAACCGCGGACATTAGGCCGTTCGTTGGAATCGTCGCCCCAGCGGGAGTGAGCCCATTCGACCAGCACGCTGCCGGTGCCGAGCAGCGCCGCGACGGTGGGGGCGCCACTCAGCGCCAGCCCTGCAATACCGACGACAAAGCCTGAGGCCGGGCCTAAAACCCGCCAAGGGCTTCGGTAGCGGCTAGCGGCCACGCTGTAAAACATCAGCGTCATGAAGCCAAGCTGGGCCATCGCCGGTGTGGTTTCGTGGGACAACTGGGCCAAACCTAGGCATGCAATCAGGGCCAGTAGACCGGCATCGGCCATGGCACGGGCGTAATCCGCCGGACTGGCTTCGCCACCAAAGGCAAATGCCACCGGTTGGGCCTGAGGGCTGCGGGCGAGGTAATAGACCGAGTACCAAGTGCCAGCGAGTGTCAACACCAACAACACGATATAGGGCAGGCGCGCGGCCAAAGACGGGTCCAGAAAGGGCAAGAGCTGTATCGCCAGTGCCCCCATCCAGTAAGGCAGCAGGCTGTCAAAGTCGGCGGTGATGCCGATCAAATTGGGGTGTAACCAGTCGCTGCCCACGCTAGCCATTTGCTGCATGACCCCAAAGGCGGTGATGTCCGCGTCCTTCCATGGGCCGCGCCCGACCAGACCCGGCAGCACATAAGCCACGCAAAAAAGCAGCAGCGCAAGGCGCGGCAGTCTGCGAACGGCAGATTGTGCAATGATGGCGGGAGACGGCTGGTTCAAGGGGCGGTTGGGTAAATTCTGGCTCAGGGCAAAAAAAAAGCAGCCTGAAGTTCAGGCTGCTTTTCGGATCGGCTTGAAACGATTCGCAGTTTACTTGGCGGCAGTTTTGCCGAAGCGGTTGCGGAAGCGTTCGACACGGCCACCCATGTTGTCCACGGATTTTTGCGTGCCGGTGTAAAACGGGTGCGATTCGCTGGAGGTGTCCAGTTTGTACAAAGGCAATTCGCGGCCATCATCCATCTTCACCATTTCTTTGGTGCTGACGCATGAACGCGTGACAAACTTGAAGTTGTTTGACAAGTCCACAAAGCAAACTTCGCGGTAATTGGGGTGAATCCCGTCTTTCATATTCTTTCCTTATTCGTTGCGGTAGCCACCCAAGCCAGTCCTGGACACTTTCCGCTAAGCCACACATTATGGCATTAAAAAGCGTGGGGGCTAGCCACCTCTTCGCATCATGTCGAAGAACTCGTGGTTGTTCTTGGTCGCCTTCATGTTCTTCAGCATCAATTCCATCGACTCGATTTCGTCCATGTTGTACATGAACTGACGCAGAATCCGCGACTTTTGCAGAATTTCTGGCGAGAGCAGCAGTTCTTCTTTACGGGTACCGCTGCGGTTCAGGTTGATGGCCGGGAACACGCGCTTTTCGTACAAACGGCGGTCCAGATGAATTTCACAGTTGCCGGTGCCTTTGAATTCCTCAAAGATCACCTCGTCCATGCGGCTACCTGTGTCGATCAAAGCCGTTCCGATGATGGTCAGGCTACCGCCTTCTTCGATCTTGCGGGCCGCACCAAAAAAGCGCTTAGGACGCTGCAGGGCATTGGCATCCACGCCACCGGTCAAGACTTTGCCTGACGAAGGCAGCACGTTGTTGTAAGCACGGGCCAGACGGGTGATCGAGTCCAGCAAAATCACCACATCTTTGCCAAGCTCCACCAGACGCTTGGCACGCTCGATGACCATTTCAGCCACGTGAACGTGACGCGCTGCGGGCTCGTCAAAGGTCGATGAAATCACTTCGCCGCGAACGCTGCGCTGCATTTCGGTCACTTCTTCCGGGCGCTCATCAACCAGCAACACCATCATCACGGAGTCCGGGTAGTTGGCGGTGATGGCGTGCGCGATGTTTTGCATCATCACGGTCTTGCCGGATTTCGGCGGTGCCACCAGCAAGGCGCGCTGGCCTTTGCCGATGGGCGCAATGATGTCGATGATCCGGCTGGTCAGGTTTTCTTCGCCCTTGATGTCGCGCTCTAACTTGTACTGCTCGCGTGGAAACAGCGGCGTCAGGTTTTCGAACATCACCTTGTGCTTGTTGTCTTCCGGTGCGCCGTCGTTGATTCGGTCGAGTTTGTTGAGTGCAAAGTAGCGCTCACCGTCTTTTGGTGTGCGGACTTCACCCTCGATCATGTCGCCGGTGTGCAGGTTGAAGCGGCGAATCTGGCTCGGGCTGATGTAGATGTCATCGGTCGAGGCGGTGTAGCTCGAATCCGGTGCGCGCAAAAAGCCAAAGCCATCGGGCAGCACTTCAAGGACGCCGTCGGCGACGATGGTTTCACCCGTCTTGGCGCGCTTTTTGATGATGGCGAACATCAATTCTTGCTTGCGCATCCGGCCAACATTTTCGATCTCAAGGGCTTCGGCTTGCTTGAGGACTTCAGACACGTGCAGTGCCTTGAGTTCGTTTAAGTGCATGGGGTTACCTGCGTAATGGGAACTCTTCGAGGAGAGTTCGGCTGAAAAAAACGGGGGGAGGTTAGAAAGTCGAGTCACCGATGTCACGGCTTAGAGGGGAGTTTCTAAAACCGGCTGTCAGTGCTGGAATCCGCACTCTCTGTCTACAAGACAGCAGCGAATGTGGCGAATTATGACAGGAAAAAATCAGGGTTTATCAGGCTCTGCGGTGCGCTATGGCACGAGGATGGGCAAGAATCAAAAAAAAGAAGCTCCAAAGGAGCTTCTTTTGATGTGGGGCTTCAGGCCAGTTGTTGGTCGATGAAGGCGGTCAGTTGAGCTTTGCTCAAAGCGCCGACTTTGGTCGCGGCCAGTTCGCCGTCCTTGAACAGCATCAGCGTCGGGATACCGCGAATGCCGAACTTGGCCGGGATGTCGCGATTCTCATCGACATTCATTTTGGCAATCTTGAGTTTGCCGTCGTAGCTGGTGGCGACTTCATCGAGAATAGGCGCAATCATTTTTCAAGGACCGCACCATTCAGCCCAGTAGTCCACCAACACAGGTTGTGTCGACTTGAGTACGTCGGCTTCGAAGGTGGCATCGGTGGTGTGTTTAATCAGTTCGTTGGCCATGAGGGCTCCTTCAAAAGTGTTGCAAGATACGGCAAAAGTTAATGTCATTGTGGCAGAAAGCAAGTACCCTGGCTGGCGGTTATGCGTTCGGCTTACTCTATGGCCACGATAGCCAATTCCCCCTATTTTCTTGTGACTTCATCCCACCTCATTGATATCAGCTGGTCGCGTGTGACCACTCAGATACGCGATCTCATTGCCAGGCGCGGGTTGCACCCTTCTGCGTGTGTGGTTTTGGTGCCCTATGCGCAGTTGATGCAGCAGGCCCGCACGGCATGGGCGGCGCAAGGCACTGCCTCGTTTGTGCCACGTTTTGAAACCACCATGAACTGGGCCAATAGTTTGCAAGCGCCGCTGACGGGACCTTTTGAGCCCGCCGTCAGCGACATGCGGATGGACGCGGCTTGTGACTTGTTGACGGCTGCCGGGTTGTTGGAGCGCGCCGGTTTGGGCGCGCACAAAGACTTGTTGGCGGCACGTTTGGTGGAGTCGGCTTGGTCGGTAGCGCGGTTGGCTGCGGCCTTGCCACCCGACCAGCGCCCGGAATGGGGGCTGCGCCTCGGTGACTTGTTGGCGGCTGGCATGGATGCGCCGCTGCTGGCGCTGGAGTCTGCGGTGGGCCAAATTGCTTTGGCTTGGGCATCAACCTCGGCCTACCCGACCGATGTTTTGTTCGACGCCACGGGCGACTTGTTGTTGGTGCTGGAAGGTTTTCAGACCGATCCGCTGACCGACGCTTTGAAAGCGAAATGGGGTGAGCGCGCGGTGACCTTGCACTTGGTCGATGACGACTTGCTCAGTACCGAAACGCCCCCAGCCTTGCAAATTGCGCAAGATGCTGAAGACGAGGCGCAGCGCGCGACCGCCTGCGTGTTGGCGCGACTCGGTCAAGGCTGCTTGCCGGTCGCGTTGGTGGCGCAAGACCGCGTGCTAACCCGCCGCGTGCGCGCCATGCTCGCTAACAAAGGTGTTGCGGTGCGCGACGAAACCGGCTGGAAACTGTCCACCACTCGGTCTGCGGCTGCGCTCATGAGCCTGTTACGGGCCGCAACTTGGGACGCCTCAACCGACGCCATGCTGGACTGGCTGAAAAATGCGCCTGTCTTTAACGCCGCAGCTGTCACAGCAGCCGAAATCGAATTGCGAAAAACCGGTGTGCGCGAATGGCGTTCGGTCAGCCACGCTGAAACGGCCGCACTGACCGCTAGCGCCGCGTTGG
>CANCCE010000136.1 GCA_947374505.1 Comamonadaceae bacterium
GCAGGCATCCCCCGCTGCATCAGCTCAACCCGTTCTTTCGGGTGGGTTTCTGGGTGGTCAAAACATGACAAATCACACACCGTCACCACTCGTGGCCCTTTGTAGGGCAGTGGAAGGTAATTGGGCTCATGGTAAAGAGTAGCCCCAGATGGATTGCGCGCGTGGTAGGCAAATAGCGCTTTCTCAGCCACTCTGCGCAACGTGCGCGGCCTAGGGATGAAGTGCCGCAACACACTGAAGGTGCGTTTGACCGCCAGCGCGGTAGCCACCGATGGCTGGCGTACGCCTGTCTCGCAGCGCATACCGTAATACATGCTGATATTGGCTTCCGGCATTTTGTCCATGGCCGTGAACAGGCTGCGAATGTATTGCCCAATCCCCGTCAAAGGCACCAGCAAGGGCGTGGCATTCACTAAAATTTTCATGAAATACTAAAGAATAGCTGGATGAGGAGACTCAACAAAAAACCGCACAAAAGCCCAGCCAAGCTCCCGATCAGGTTGCCGGTCATGTCATAAAAGCAAAACCCCGAGCCGTAATACTTGTCCCACCACTCTTTGGCCAAACCCAGTAAAAAAACGGCACCAAAAGCCAGCAAGGGCGTCAGCACAACCAAGGCCATCAGCGTTAGCCAGAAGCTCCACACCATGTGCTTTATCTTGTCTTCTTCGCGCAGTTTGATGCCTAGAAACTGTAGAGATTGATTAACTGTAGCTTTCATCGAGCTCATTGTAAGTTTATAAAAAATTTGCAATCTGCCTTGAATTTGGCTCGACAGCTACAATCATTTCCGACCGGGCCTGCTCCGCAGGAATGATGGGAAGACGGGAATTTTGTGTGAATACTTTTCAAGAACTTTGGCGCTTTCGCAGTTATATTTTTGGGAGCGTGGGGCGCGACTTCAACCTGCGCTACAAAGGTTCCGTGTTGGGCGCGGCGCTGGTATTTTTGGTCCCCGCCTTTCAAATATCACTCTATATTCTGGTTTTTGGCAGCCTCCTCAAAGGGCGCCTGCCAGGCAACCCAACAGTCTACGGTTACAGCATTTACCTGTGCAGTGGCATTCTTTTCTGGAACCTGTTTGCCGAATTACTTCAGCGCAGCCAGAACATCTACCTGGAAAACGCCAACATACTTAAAAAAGCGGCCTTCCCTAGTAGTGCCCTGTCGGTGATCAACTTCGCATCTTCCAGCATCAACCTCCTGCTGGCGGTTGCCATCTTGCTGGTTTTTCTCTTGCTGTCCTCCTCCTTTCCCGGTTGGTACATCATTGGCATCATCCCGGTCTGGCTGGCTATCGCTTTGCTAGCGCTTGGTCTGGGTCACTGCATTGCCATTTTGCAAGTCTTCTTTCGTGACTTTGGTGCTCTGACGGCGATTGGGCTGCAAGCCCTGTTCTGGGGCACACCGATCGTCTACCCGATAGAAATATTGCCAACCTGGCTCATTCCCTGGTTGCAATTCAATCCCTTGTTGGGCCCTGTCAGCACCGTGCAGGCCCTCATGCTGGGTACGCCCTTGCCGCCGATTCAGACTTGGCTTTCTACTGCGGTAGTTGGCATTCTGGCGCCACTCTGGGCTGCCCGGCTTTACCGCAAGCACCGCTCTGACTTGATGGACAACCTCTGATGACCAACTACATGGTGAGCGTCACCCATCTGGACAAAGCCTTCAAACGCTATACCCGCATCCGTCACCGGCTGCTCGAATGGTTGCCGGGCGGGCGCCCTCACCACGACCTGCACTGGGTGCTACGCGACCTTGATTTCAATATCGCAAGTGGTGAATCAGTCGGCCTGGTGGGTCGCAACGGGGCGGGTAAAAGCACGCTTTTGAAGTTGCTGACAGGCACACTGTTGCCTACCGCCGGCCAAGTCACGGTTAACGGTCGAGTGGCGGCACTGCTGGAATTGGGCATGGGTTTTCACCCTGAGTTTTCCGGCTATGACAACGTCTTAATGGCCGGGCAACTCCAGGGCATGACCCGACTCGAAGTGCTTGCCTGCATGGATGAGATTGTTGCTTTCGCCGAAATCGGCGATGCGCTCATGCAACCGGTGCGCGTGTACTCCAGTGGCATGATGGTCCGGCTTGCCTTTGCTACCGCCACCGCAGTGCGCCCCGACATCCTGATCGTGGACGAAGCCTTGGCAGTTGGCGATGCCTATTTCCAGCACAAATGCTTTCGTCGGATCCGCGAGTTTCGTGAGCAGGGTGCCACCCTGTTGTTTGTCTCGCATGACCCAATGGCCGTCAAATCTTTGTGCGACCGCGCCCTGCTCATTGAAGGTGGGCGGATCGCCATGGACGGTGACCCTGTTCAGGTACTTGACTACTACAACGCCCTGATCGCACTGGACGAAAAAGCAATTGGTCATCATGAAGTGCATATCCAAGCCGACGAAGGCACCCAAGGCATTCGCTCTGGTACTGGCGAGGTCAAAATAGTATCTGCCCGTCTGCTACGGCAAGGGCAGGTGACTTATCAGGTGTTTGAGGGAGAGACCCTAGACCTGGTGCTCGATCTCGCCATTCATCAAGACTTGCCCGAAGTCACGGTTGGTATCATGTTTCGCGATCGTTTGGGCAACGAAATATTCGGCACTAACACCCATCAGCTTGGCATGTCTGAGCAACTGCAAAAGGTCCAAGCAGGCACCCAGATTAGCCTGACGTTTGCCATTGACAAACTCAATTTAGGCCCCGGCAATTACAGCCTGACTGTCGCCGCTCATGGTGCTGACAGCCATCTTGCTGGCAACTACGATTGGTGGGACCAAGCACTGACACTGGAGGTTGGCTTTGGCGGCGGTACCCGCTTCAGCGGCGTTATGCGGTTACCGGTCAAGGCGACGGTTCATCGAGCGCCGATTTAGGTAAATTTAACTCTGCGCGCAAGGCCTCAGGTTGCCGAATAATCAATCTTTTAAGATCTTTTTCAACCACCCCACGCTGAATCAGCACCTGTATTGCCCGGGAAACCGTTTCCCGGCTGGTGTTGATCATGATTGAAATTTCCTGCTGAGTAGGTAGTCGCTCAATCACCACGAGTCCGCTCGGACCCTTTTGCGACAGGTGGTCCAGCAGGGCGTAGACGCGTTGAAAAGCCACTGTGATGCTGAGGATGGTCCTTAAATTGGAGGACCGCCGAATTCCTGCTGCCAGGCGTTTGAACATACGCTCAGCAACCTGAGGGTTGTTGTGCATCAGGTCCAGCGCATGTAGGCGCGGCAGCAGGGCGTAGAGAGACGGCTCGCATGCCACCACCGTCGCGGAGCGTGGCAAATCGTCAATGACCGACAGCTCTCCAAAATAATCACCTGGAGTTAAAAAAGACAAACCAACCTCGCGCCCATCTTCAGTGATATCCACGGCCTGTAAGCGCCCGGACAACAAGAAGAGCAAATAATCTCCTTTTCCTCCCTTGTTCAAAATGGTCTGGCCGTGATCCGCCTTGCGCACCAGCAGCGCACCCGCCACTTTTTTAAGTACTGCTTCATCCAACCCTGTCAGTAGCGGAAGCTTCTGTAGGTTAATGGTGTAAACCTGCGGCTGCGGCTGCGGCTGCGGATCGGGGGGCGCCTCGCTGGCGTTAGTTGCAGTTGGACTTGGACTGGTTGTCATGTCTCGTGCTCAATGAGCTGGAACCTTAGACTTCTTGGCTGACACGTTTCATGTCCGCATCCACCATCATGGTGATGAGCGTAGTCAGGTCGGTCGTTGCACGCCAGCCCAGTTTGTTTATCGCCTTGGCCGGGTTGCCTAGCAATACGTCAACTTCTGCGGGACGATAAAACTTCGGATCTATCACCACAAACTTGTCATGATCCAGTCCAACGTGCTCAAAAGCAATGCGGCACATATCGCGCACAGTGGTGGTCTGGCCAGTCGCCACCACAAAGTCATCGGCAAGGTCTTGTTGCAACATCAGCCACATGGCCTCCACATAGTCACCGGCAAACCCCCAGTCGCGCTTGGAATCAATGTTCCCAAGCCGAAGCTCATGTTGTTTGCCCTGCTTGATACGGGCTACCGCATCTGTGACTTTGCGCGTCACAAACTCAATGCCCCGCAACGGCGACTCATGGTTGAACAAAATACCGCTAGAAGCATGCATGCCATGGCTTTCGCGGTAATTGATCGTCATCCAGTGAGCGTACAACTTGGCGATGCCGTATGGGCTGCGTGGGTAAAAGGGTGTTTCCTCACTTTGTTTTTCTTCCTGAATCAGGCCAAACATTTCACTGGTAGAGGCTTGATAGAAGCGCGCTTTGGCATTCACAATGCGCACAGCTTCCAGAACATTCAGGGCGCCCACGCCGGTCACTTGGGCCGTCAAAACCGGCTGGTCCCAAGACGTGCCAACAAAGCTCTGGGCCCCGAGGTTATAGACCTCGCAGGCCTGTGACTTTTCCATCGCTCGAATCAGCGATGACAGATCCATTAAATCCCCTTCAACCAACTGAACCGTCGACTCAACGCCCAGATGTTGCAGGCGCCACAGTGTGTTGGTTGAGCGACGCGCATGCAGCCCAAAAACGTTATACCCCTTGTCAATCAGCAGTTTGGCCAAATAGGCACCATCCTGCCCGGTAATGCCGGTAATCAACGCACTTTTATTTGCCAAGGTCTCTCTCCCAATAGTCATAAATATTTTGAAGCGTGTCATCCAGAGCGACCAATGGACGCCAGCCCGTGTGTTGTTGCAATCTATCGTAACTTGCGTAAACCCGTGCCTGCTCAGCGGGCCGGTAGCGCGCTGGATCAACCACCACCTCGGCCTCAACGCCAGACAAACTGAGTAAGCGGGTCAGCAGGCTCTGCACTGAGCGCTCAACGCCCGAACACACATTGTAAATTTCACCATTTTTGCCTGTCGCCAATATCAATTCATAAGCCCGCACCACATCGACCACATCGCAAAAGTCACGTGTCGCTTCGATATTTCCCACGTTTAATCGCGGCGGTCGCTGACCGGCAGCAATTTGTGCAATTTGGCGTGCAAAGTCCGAGATGGCGAAAGTCGGTGCCTGGCCTGCACCAATATGGTTGAACGGACGCGCCATCATGACCTCGAACGGCCCGGTCTGACTCCACTGAAAGCACAAAGCCTCGGCCGCCGCTTTACTCACTGCATAAGGGTTACGTGGTCGTAGTGCGCGATCCTCCGTAATCGGTAGTGCCTCTGGCGGTACCAGCCCATAGGCATCGCCGGTACTTATAAAGACAAACCGGCCCTTGAAACCGGTCTCCGCCAAGGCCTCCAACAAGCGCAGCGTGCCAAGAAAATTAACTTCAAATACCATTTCGGGAGAGCGGAACGAGTCCGGCACAAAACTCATCGCGGCCAAGTGCAAAACCGCCGTCGGCTGAAATTCGCTCAAGCGGGCCACTAGCGCCGCTTTGTCGCGAATGTCAACCGCCTCACCCAATGACGACAGTCCTGTCGCATCTGGCCAGCGGGACAACACATGCTGGCCGACAAAACCAGTGTCGCCAGTGATCAGGGTACGGGAGCGCAGGTTAGTCATTTTCTTTATCGCTTTTGTGGCGATTGCCATTGCCAGCTCAATTGCAGGATTTGGTCCCGGTAATTGAAGATTGAAATATTCTCTTCATTACGGGCGTTCCTGTACTCCAAAACAATGGCCTGTTGCTCACTCAGCGGAAAAACTGCAGCCGCGCGTAGCACCTGAGTTTTCTGCGAACGTCGGTCATCAATCAAGCCAGGAAAATAAGCACGTTCACCCTGCCACTGTTGCATTTGCCATCCCAATTCACCGCGCACATCGTTGCCCAAATTAACACGCCCCTGCAAGCTTGCAAAAATTCCGGCTCTGTTGCCCCCTGGGCGCTGGCCAGTCCCGCTGTCTTGCACTGCGCTGGCGCTGGCTTGCCAAAGCGAGTCACTCCCTCGGTAGGTCAGGGTGCCACGGGTTTCCCACCATCGTGCGTCATAAGCTGTCAAAGTCGGGTAGCTGATCAAACTCAAGCTCTCAGTTACGCCAAACTTCCAGTTGCCTGGCAACGGCAAGGGTGGCAACAGAGTCAGTTGCAACTGGGTTTGTTTTAAATAAACGTCGCTTCCCAGTGTCATGAAACCGGTCGTCCCGCCCGCCCGCAGTCCCCAGTCGCCCAATTGCCAAGGACGCTCCAAGCCAACAAATAGAGAATTTGTGTCGTACTTTGACAGGTTGTCATAGTTTTTGGATTGAAACTGCACGACCCCCGTGGTCCCGTCAGGGGCGAGTTGTCGCGTCACATCTGCCGAGAAGTTCGTAAACCTGTCACTCCGCGGCAAAAACTCCGGCAACAGCATGAGGTCAATTTGGCTGCTTCCGCTACCAATTGAAAAATTGGGACTTCGCGCCCCCTGATTGACGTTGCTCTCAAAGCCCCTGCCCACGCGCAGCTGCGCACTTTGTGTCGGTTGCCAGCCCAAGCAACCCAGCGCGCGCTGGCTGGCAATAACGTCAAGAATCGGGCGCGGCGGGTCGTAGCGGCGTTCAATCTCCACAAAAAGCGCTTCTGCGGCAGGGGCATTACCCACTGCGCAATACAGCATCGCCAAGTCCAGCCATGCTCCCGCGTGGCGTGGCGACTCTTCTGACAGAGCTGTCAGTGCTTTTTGTGCGTCAGCCAGTCGGCCTTCGGTAATCGCCAGCATGGCCTCTCTGTATAGGTCTGGCGACTCCTGTGCGGGGGGTGGGTTGGCGAAGGCCTGAGACGCCAAAAACAACAGCGAAGCCAACGTAGTCCAAAGGTAAGTTCGCAGACGCTGTGTCAAGGGGACTGTTTGATGAATAAAATGAAACAACGCATTGGTTGTACGTAAAGGTAAAATTTGCCTTGTCTATGACTGATGGCAAACTAAACGAGTGTCAAAAATCAACATGTATTTTAAGCTATTCATTTATGTCATCTTGGCGATGAGTTCTGGCCCTATGTGGGCCGCAGATGCGGCTCGCATCGTCTTTGCTGCGGGGCAGGCGCTGGTCGGAACACGTGGCGCGCTGGTTGGAGATACCGTGCGTGAAGGCGAACTCTTAAGCACTGGAGGCGATGGTTATCTTTATCTTGAAACCCTCGACAAGGGTTTCTTTATCCTGCGCCCCAATAGCGCAGGCCAGATCGTCACCTATCAGATCGACCCCGTTAACCCCGCTAACAGCCGAATCAAATTGGAGTTGAAGTCGGGCGTGGCACGTCATATCTCTGGCGACGCAGTCAAAAAATCCCGCAACAACTTTCGCTTCAACACACCGGTGGCCGCTGTAGGGGTGCGCGGAACTGACTTCACGGTTTTTGCCGATCAAGACAAGACTCGAATTGCCGTGCTTTCCGGCGGTGTCGTTGTCAGCCCATTGACCGAGCTGTGTGTTGCAACCGGGTTTGGTCCCTGCGACGGCCCGTCCAGCCGCGAACTTTTTGCCAGTGCTGTCGGGCAAGTTCTTCAGATTAACAAAGGCCAGATACCGGTCATCCTGCAGGGCACAGACCA
>CANCCE010000137.1 GCA_947374505.1 Comamonadaceae bacterium
AGGCCAGAGAAGCTAGGCGTGTTGTTGACTGGCGTCAACGACAAGCTGGGCGAAAACAATGTGTTGAGAACGGGCGTAGCCATACAAACCTCCCTGATGCACACATGAGTCGGATTGTTTTTTGACTCGACCGACCAACCCGACATCAATCAGCCTTTTGTCAATTTAGGCCGGGGTTGACGGATGTCTGTAGGCCGCTTGCCTGTTTCTAGTGTCAGTCTTTGACGCCCTGTCGCTGGGTAACAAGTTACCCCAGTACCTCATCAGAACAAAGTCAGAGCCAGCCAATTCTGGCGATGCAAAACCGCTATCTTTAAAACCGTTGGCATGAAGACGCATGAAATACGCTACTCAGTTTCTGCTGCGGAAATCGTTTGTTTGGTTGAAGGCAGTGGTGAGCAAATGGCAGAAATAGAAATGATCACCATGGCAAGTGGTGTTTTTTCGCGAGTGAGTTCAGAAGAATTGATGACAACTAAAGCAATGGTGAAAGTCATGAAAAGTGCTGACGCACATGCACCGAAGTTCAAGCCACCAAACAAATAATTTCTCCGTGGCATCAGCGTAGCTAAAAGTGAACTGCAACAGCCGCTAAGCTGTAAGGTTGGCCGATGCATTTCACCTCACAGTCATATCGCCAACTCCAGCCTGAAAGCCGTTTGACACGGGCCAGCGAGAAGTCGCAAAACGACTCCGCTCGCTGAATAAAATAGCAAGCCTTTGTTTTTTGAGGCAGTCAATGCCACTTTTTCAGACTGACAATAGGTTGTCACTGGCCGCCCACCTTCAACCAAGTCTTAGACCCATGCTTTCAACCATCGCAACCATCACGCTTCCCATCTTTGTTTTGGCTTTGGTTGGATTTTTTTACAGCAGACGCGTCAAGCCGGATTTGGCCGGGGCCAACAAACTAATCGTGGATATTGCGCTACCCGTTTTAATTTTTATTTCGTTGTCGGCCAAGTCGTTTGACCCCATTTCGGCGTTGTATTTCACGGGCGCATCCATTGCCTTGATCTTGTTGAGTGGTTTGATCGCTTGGCCATTAGCGAGATTCTCTGGTGCCTCTAAGCAGGCTTTTTTGCCTTGCGTCATGTTCGCCAATGTTGGCCCGGTCGGTATTCCTTTGATTGCGCTGGCTTATGGACCTGAAGGTGTGGCGACTGTTGTCGTTTTGTTAGTCATCTCCAATGTGCTCCATTTCACACTTGGCGCTGGAGTCATGAGCGGCCAAGTGGATTGGCGCATGGTGTATGCCAACCCCTTGGTTTGGGCAACAGTTTTGGGGGTGGGCAGTTCTCAGTTGCAACTGGAACTTCCCACATGGCTGCACACATCGTTGACCATGATCGGCAGCGTTCTGGTCCCGATGATGTTGATGTCCTTGGGCGTCAGACTTGCCAGCAGCAAAATTGAAGACGCTCAAGTTGGCGCACAAGCGTCTGTCTTGATTTTGATCGTGAGACTTGCGACCGCCTATGCGCTTTTGTGGTTTATTCCATTGCAAGGCGTTGAGCGCGGAGCTTTGATTTTGTTTGCGTGTTTACCACCCGCCGTTTTCAATTTCATGCTCGCCGACAAGTTTCACGTTGAACCCAATAAAGTGGCCTCAACCGTCATCGTCGGTCACCTCTGTAGCTTGGCCTTTTTGCCACTTGGCATTTGGCTTGCCTTGATTTAGGGACGGCAAGCTCAAAACCTGCTGTCACACGCTTGTTTGTGAACTGCCTTCATGGCATCTTCACCCGTCTGAAAAAAGTGCTCTACCGCCAACAGCGTGTCACTGACAAAAAAATCTGATGTCAACTTAACCTTGTCAAAGTCAATGAATCTAATTTTTTCAGAGTGCGGTTAAAAAGAGCGATTTGATCAACAGCGTAAAAACATATAAAGTGTTAAAAACATAAAAATATGCCTACTTTTGTTACAAATCAACGATACTTGCGTTGAGGTGCAGGGATCTCTTCTTGTCCTTACTTGGTTTGCGCTTCTACGCTGTCGCATTCAGAGTTTTATAGTTAAATAAAAGGAACAAAACATGCTTAGATTTTGCAAAATTGTCGGTCTTGTTTCGATTTCACTATCTAGCCTAGGTGCCATTGCCGGAGACGCTGATTTCACGCTGCTGAACGGCACCGGGTACACCATCCGTGAAGTCTATCTTTCACCCGCAAATGGTAAAAACTGGGGCAATGATCGACTTGGCGAAGGCGAGTTGCCAAACAACAAATCGCGTCTGATTAAATTCAAGGACTCTGCAAACTGTGAACAGGACTTGCAAGTGGTATTCGATAAAGATGACACGGAAGTTGTATGGGAAGGACTCGATCTGTGCGAAATCAACAAACTGACGCTCAAATACAATCGCGTCACGAAAACCGTTTCTGCGATCAAGGAATAAGGCGCTCAACCGATCAACAAGCCCTTAGCCACCTTCGAGTTCGTGTCGACAAGCGGTGAGCGCTCTACTATCAGCGTAAAAAACAAGGCAGCAGCCAGTCACAGGAACCACCTTCAAACTAGTTGGCAAAGCCAAGCCAAAAAGTCCTGCTGAAAGAAGCTTCAACAGGTATGGGCCATCTGAGGATGGCCTTTGTTTTTTGTGCATTAAATGCCACTATTGGGGGCGGGCAAGAAATGCCTTCAGCCACCGACACCTCACTTATTCAAACCTACAAAGGTCGCTATGGATTTCTCAAATATTGTTGAACAATATTGGCCATTCTTGGTCTTGATTTTGTGGTTCTCGTACAAGCGTTGGAACTCACAAAAAGTTATCTCTATGCTGCCGCAGCTTAAGAGGGATGGCGCGCTGCTTGTCGACGTTCGATCGGCAAGGGAGTTCGCAAGCGGGAACGCCCCGGGAACAGTCAATATCCCACTGACTGAGTTGAGCCGTAGACTTAATGAGATACCCGCATCTGCTCCTGTCGTCCTTTGCTGTGCAAGCGGCACCCGCAGTGGAATGGCCAAGCTTTTGCTCAAAAAGAACGGCTACAAGAATGTTCACAACATCGGGACTTGGGGCAAGTTTTTGGACAAGTCCTGAACCCCCCGTTTAAGTTGTCTGCGTGAGCATTTAAATTTATGCCACCTTGGCATAGCATTGAGCCAGCATCAACATCGGAAGAGTCTATGTTTAAACTTTTAGTCATCCCCTCAATTCTTTTCGTCTTTGCCGGGCTTACCCAAGCTGAAGACAACGATTCGAAGATGACGGATCACTCCAACATGGACCATGCAGCTCACATGGCAATGATGGCCAATCAGCAGCGGCAAGCTGATGTGTCCCAGCGAGGTAAAGACGTGATGCCATTCACGCTGGCGGCAACGACCCACATCTTCACCAAAGACGCCGAGGGCGGCGTGCAGCAGGTGGTTGCCAAGAAGTTTTCAGATACAGCTCAAATCAAACTGGTACGACAGCACCTCAAGGAAATTCGTGAGCAGTTTCTGAAAGGTGATTTTTCAGGGCCAAGTCACATTCATGGTCAAGACATGCCTGGCCTCGCCGATTTGAAAGTCGCTAAATCGGGGCAAATTTCAATCGCCTACAAGGACGTTAAGGGTGGAGCCAAGTTGACCTACAAAACGTCAGACATGACCCTCGTGGCCGCTTTGCACCAGTGGTTTGATGCCCAGCTTTCCGATCACAGCAAAGATGCTGTGGAAGGTCATGCGCATCAGCGGCGTTGAACCAATCAGCATCGTATTGTGCATCCGCGAGAGCCGCCCAGGCCAGAGATAGTGGGCGCGGGCATAACCGGCGATGCAGACTCGCTGCGGGCCAAGTTGAGAGTTTTTCCGTTGATCGAAGGCTGATCCAAGGTGTGATAATTCACTTCAAGCTGTTGAAATGCCTGTCCGCAAGCGGACTGACAACATGCACATCGTCCTCAGTACACGTGCTAAAAAAGGAAATCCCCATGCGTTCCCTGGTTTACCTCGCCCTGTCGTTTCTTCTGGCGGGGTCGCCGGCAGTCCACGCCCAAAGCAAGGTGGGGGATTTTCCCAGCAAGCCCATCAAGCTCGTCGTGCCGTTTCCGCCAGGTGGGACCAATGACATTCTGGCGCGCATTATTGCGGCCAAGCTCTCAGATCGCGGCTGGACCGTCGTGGTGGACAACAAGGCCGGTGCGGGGAGCGCCATTGGGGCAGCATTCGTCGCCAGCTCAGCACCTGACGGGTACACACTGCTGGCCATTTCCTCCAGCCACACAGTCGTAGGCGTGGCGCAGAAATTACCTTACAACCCGGTCAAGTCTTTTACCGCGATCAATTTGTTGGGCATCGGCGCCAATGTGCTGGCTGTCTCGGCCGGCTACTCCGCCAACTCGATTGCGGAATTGGTCGCCATGGCCAAGGCCAAGCCCGGTGAATTGAGCTTCGCCTCCTCGGGCTTCGGATCCATCTCGCACTTGATGGGCGAGCTGTTCAACATGAGCAGCAATACGAATATCCTGCACGTGGCCTACAAGGGGGGCGCCCCGGGGATCAGCGACGTGTTGGGTGGACAAGTGCAGATCTACTACGGCGGCCTGGCCTCGGTCATGCCGTTGATCAAGAGCGGCAAAATGAAAGCATTGGGTGTCACCACGCTGGAGCGTTCGGCCGGCGCGCCCACTGTCCCGGCTATCGCTGAAACGCTGCCAGGCTTTAATGCACCCAACTGGTACGGCATCCTCGGGCCGGCAGGCATGCCTCAGCCACTGGTCATGGAACTCAACGACGCCTTTAACCGCGTGTTGCGTGACCCCGACGTCGTAAAAAAGATGTCAAGCGAAGGCATTCAACCTGCCAACAGCACGGCGGAGGTGGCGACCAAATACCTCACTGACGACGTCGCGCGCTGGGCCAAGATCGCCAAAGCGGCCAACATCACGGCGAATTGAACAGGGGCCGACCGGGCGGGCTCGTGAAAGCGGTGACGAGTTCTTCAGCACGCTCTATGCGGTCCAGATCCGTCACCAACTCGGTGACTCTGGCAATCTGCGCATCCGGCAACAGAGGGGCCGCGGTATCGCAAAAAAGAGCACGCACTTCGTCCATAGACATACGCCGCTTAGGACTGCCGCGCGGATGTGCGACACGGGCCGTCAGCAGCCGTCCATCCGCAAGACGCACCGTGACCTTCGCGGGCACTTCCTCAGAGGTGGTGGCTCGCTCGATCTCGTCGTCCAGCACACAGCGCACGCGCACTGCGAGCGCCTGGATTTCGGAAGAGGCAAGCCCCAGTTCATAGTCGTCGGGGCGAAGACCGGCGTTCGCACCACGGCGGCTACCAATGGTCAGGGCGATGGCCAGCGCGAAAGGCACGCTCATCTGCGCGCTTTGCATGTCCTGCGGACTGGCATGGGTCAGTCGCCCCTGAATCACTTTGGGGATAGCCGCCTCGATGTCGACGATCTGGTCCGCCGTGAACTGATGCTCACTGGCGAGCGCCAAGCCAGCGTCGGTTGTGGCCTGCAACCGGCCAGCCCCCGCGTGTACCTTGGTGCTCACCTCCATCAGGCGAAATTCTTGTCCGAGCGCTGCCTCGATGTGAGACGCGTCGAATTGATCGGCAAACGCGCGGAAGAAACCCGATTCGCCTTCAAGGATGTCGGTCGGTCCGGAGATGCCATGGCGTGTCAGCAATGCAGCCACCACGCCCGATTCTGCGGCGTGCCCGCCATTGATACGTTTGATGGTTGAGCCCGACTTGTAAAACTGCGCGAGGCCACCTGCGAAATTAGCGGCGGCCCCCAAGGCGCCGGCCATTTCTTGTGCCTGGAAATCAAGCAGCTTGCCCGCTGCGATCGCGGCACCAAGCACACCCGAGCTCGACGTGGGCATGAATCCGCGGTGGAACGCCGAAGGCGCAACGGCCAGACCGATGCGCAGGGAAGCCTCATAACCGCAGATGGCCGCCTCGAGGACTTGCTTGCCGCTCGCTTGCGTGCGCTCGGCCATCGCAAATACCGCCGGAAGGATGGATGCGCCTGCGTGATGCATAGAGCCGACGTGGGTGTCATCCAGATCGCAGGCATGTGCAAACGCGCCGTTGACAAACGCGGCCCGCGACGCGTCGAGGCGATCCCCGTACAGCAGAACCGTGCTGGTTCCGTTTCCCCCGAGCTCGAGCATCAGGTTGCGGGCGCCCCTGCTCCAGGGGAGTCCCGCGCCCACCGCGACCACGCGGAAGAAATCAAGCACAAGAAGCTTCATCCGGTCGACGACCTCAACGGGTGCGTGCTCAAGCCTGAAGCCGGCCGCCCATGTTGCAAGTGCCAGGGTCGGACTACCGAGTTGAGTGTCTAGTGGGCGCATGCGAATAATTATATGGATGCCGCAAACGCGCATCACCGGGTGAGCCCGTACGCTGCGGCGATTTTTGGGTGATCGCCTCCGGCTACTGCGGCATCGATGGTTGGGACATGTACACACGCCTGGATAGGTGTCAGGAATGCTCAGAACGCTGCCATCCACGTCAATAAGTACAATCGGCATCAGTTCACACCCCCTTTCCCCCACCCGCTTTTCGGTTTTGCTGGCCGGTCGCGCCATCGGCTTATTCGGCTCGATGATGCAATGGGGACATTGATTTCTAAGGATATTTTCATGAGTTTGAAGTGCGGCATCGTCGGCCTGCCCAACGTCGGTAAATCAACTTTGTTCAACGCTTTGACCAACGCGGGCATCGCGGCGGAGAACTACCCCGCTGGCTGGACAAAATAGAAAGTCCTTTAGCCTCAAGGACTTCCGGTAATTCATAGAAGATAGTTGGCAAAGCCAGGACAAAAAGTCCTGCTGAAAGAAGCTTCAACAGGTACGGGCCATCTTAGGATGGCCTTTGTTTTTTGTGGCAGTAAATGCCACTTTCCCGGCTCGCAAAAAGTGATGCCTTCGTCAACAACTCACGCATTCCGACTGACAAACGGTGCTATGGAATTCTCAAATATTTTTCAGCAATACTGGCCGTTCTTAGCCTTGGTTCTGTGGATTGCGTACAAGTGGTGGATCTCGCAAAGAGTCATCGCGATGCTTCCGGAACTTAAGAGAGCTGGTGCGCTTTTTGTCGACGTCAGATCGGCAAGGGAGTTCGCAAGCGGGAACGCACCGGGAACAGTCAATATCCCTCTGACTGAGTTGAGCCGTAGACTTAGTGAGATACCCGCATCTGCTCCTGTCGTCCTTTGCTGTGCGAGCGGCACCCGCAGTGGAATGGCCAAGCTTTTGCTCAAAAAGAACGGCTACAAGAATGTTCACAACATCGGGACTTGGGGCAAGTTTTTGGACAAGTCCTGAAAGACTTGTTGACGTTGCTCAAGTGACCATCCTCGTCGCTTGGGGCTGTGATCCAACGGGCTGTAAGCACTGTCATCACATTAGCCCGAGTAAAAAAGCGTATCCAGACTGCTTGGCAGACCGTGGGACGACTACGGAAGTGTGAACGATGGCCCCAAATCACGAGGGACATCAGCCGTTAGACAACCACTGACGAGCCAACCAACTA
>CANCCE010000138.1 GCA_947374505.1 Comamonadaceae bacterium
CCGCTCAAAATCACGCAAGGCGCTTCAAACGGCTGGCCTTTTTGCTTCACGGCACGCGCCAGTGCCGCATGCACCTTGCCGACTTCGCGGGACTCGCCTTCCATCTCGTCGCTCAGGATGTAAGCCTTCAGGCCGGCCGCACGGGCCACCTCGGCTGCAGCTTCCAGACTTTGCTGCGGTGTGGCGATCATGTGAACTTCGTGACCCTTGAAAACAGCATCACTGGGTTTCGGGGTTTCGAGTGCACCGCTCTCAAGATCAGCACGCAAAGCCGCTGGCACCTCTATCGCGTAACGCTGCAAGATCGCCAATGCGTCCGCGCAAGTCGTGGCGTCTGGCACGGTCGGTCCGCTGGCGATGATGGACGGGTCGTCGCCCGGCACGTCACTGATGGTCAAAGTGACCACGCGCGCTGGTGCGCAAGCAGCGGCCAGCCGCCCGCCCTTGATGCGGGACAGGTGTTTTCGCACGCAATTCATCTCGCTGATGTTGGCGCCGCTGTTCAGCAATTCTTTGTTGATGCGCTGCTTGTCTTTTAGCGTCAAGCCTTCCGCCGGCAGCGTCAACAAGGCCGAGCCACCGCCTGAAATCAAGCACAGCACCAGATCGTTTTCAGTCAAGCCTTGCACCATGGCCAAGATACGTTCGGCTGCGGCCAGCCCGGCAGCATCCGGCACCGGGTGGGCGGCTTCGACGATCTCGATGCGCGACTTCAGCCCCACAGGGCGCGGTGGAATATGGTGATACCGCGTGACCACCAGTCCTTCCAATGGGGCGTCTGCGGGCCACAGCGCTTCAACCGCCTGTGCCATGGAACCACCCGCTTTGCCCGCGCCAATCACGATGGTGCGACCACCACTGTCGCGGCTGGGGGGCGCTGGTAAAAACGCGGCCGTGTTGTGCAGCGGCAAGGCGCGCAGCACGGCGGCTTGGTAGAGACTCAGCAAAAATTCGCGGGGCTGGTCTTGCGGGGAAATAGCGGGGCTGTTGACGTTTTTTGAAGGCATAGATCGCAACAACTTCAACTCGCCAAGTTCTTCATCTCAGCGTACAAATCGGCCTTGCCTTCAAAGCCAATACCCACCAGTGCGGGCAAGGTCACCAGACTGTTCTCGACCTTCACACCATCCGGGAAGCCGCCATAGGGTTGGAACAAATCGGGGTAACTTTCATTGCCGCCCAAGCCCAGGCCAGCCGCAATGGCCAGCGACATCTGATGCCCGCCATGGGGAATGCAGCGGCTGGCCGACCAGCCGTGCTCACGCAGCATGTCCAGCGTGCGCAAATATTCGACCAAGCCATAGCTGAGTGCGCAGTCAAACTGAAGCCAGTCGCGGTCTGGACGCATGCCGCCGTAGCGAATCAAATTACGGGCATCTTGCATCGAAAAAAGATTCTCACCGGTGGCCATGGCGGGCGCGTAATGCGGCGCCAGCTCAGCCTGCAAAGCGTAGTCCAGCGGGTCACCGGCTTCCTCGTACCAAAACAAGTTGTAGCCGGCCATGGCCTTGGCATAAGCCACCGCCGTCGGCAAATCAAATCGACCGTTGGCGTCCACGGCCAAGCGTTGCCCGGGGCCGAGCAGCTTGAGCACGGCTTCAATGCGTTGGCAGTCTTCAGCCAGTGGCGCACCGCCAATCTTCATCTTGACCACCGAATAACCGCGGTCTAGGTAGCCCTGCATTTCCCCGGTCAAGCCTTCCAGCCCTTTGCCGGGCCAGTAGTAACCGCCCGCGGCGTAAACAAACACCTGCCGGTTCGCCGTGCCGTTGCCATACCGCTCGGCCAGCAATTGGTACAGCGGCTTGTTGGCGATTTTGGCCACCGCGTCCCAGACCGCCATGTCGATGGTGCCGACGGCCACCGAGCGCTCGCCGTGGCCGCCCGGTTTTTCGTTGTTCATCAAGGTCGCCCAGACCTTGTGCGGGTCAATGTTGTCTTCTGTGTCGTCGAGCAAACTGGCCGGATCAGCTTCGAGCACACGCGGAATAAAACGTTCGCGCATCAAAGCGCCCTGCCCGTAGCGACCGTTTGAATTGAAGCCGTAACCGATGACCGGTTTGCCGTCCCGCATCACGTCGGTGACCACCGCCACCAGACTCAAGGTCATCTTCGAAAAATCAATATAAGCGTTGCGGATGTTCGACTTGATCGGGCGCGTGGACTCGCGGATTTCGGTGATTTTCAAAGCAGGTTTCCAGTTTCAATTCATTGAATAGCTGCCCCCGCGAACGGCAGCAGCGCTTATTTTTTACCCAAGCCCAGACGCTGTGCGCCTTCAATGTACAGGCTGATGCGCTCTTTCATGAAAGCGTCCATCTGCGCATTGCCGATGTTGACCAATTCAAAGCCGTTTTTAGCGGCCAGCTCTTTCATCTCCGGGTCGGTGTTCATCGCCATCCACATGTCAGCGATTTTTTTTCGGTTCTCGAGCGAAGTCGATTTTGGCACGCCAATGCCGCGGTAAGCACCGTCGACCCAGTCGACACCGAGTTCACGGAAAGTCGGCACATCCGGCATCAGCGGATGGCGTTTTTCCATGGCCACCGCCAAGGGACGCACCTTGGCCCGGTTGGCAATCGCAAACGGGGTGTAGGTCACAGCGCCATCAATCTGCGCGCCGACCACGGCCAGTGTCATGTCGCCTGTGCCTTTGTAGGGCACGTAAATGCTCTTGATGCCGAATGCCGCATTCAGGCGTTCGTGGGCGGCGTGGTTGGCTGAGTTCAGGCCAGAACCGCCAAGACTCATTTTGCCGGGGTCTTTTTTGGCCGCTGCGATGAATTCAGCAAAGTTTTTGTGCGGACTGCTTTCAGGCACCACCAGCACGTCGGGGGTGTAATGAAACCAGAAAGCCGGCGTGATGTCTGCCGTCTTGTATTGCACTTGGCCTTCAATCGGCTGAAAAACAATGTGCGGCAAATTGATGCCGACCACGTTCAGACCGTCGCCGGGCAAGCTGTTCATCTGACCCCACATCAGGCCGCCGCCGGCACCGGCCTTGTACTGGATGATGGTGTCAATCGCTGCACATTTTTTCTTCAGCACCATTTGCTGGTGACGCGCGGATAAATCCGACTCGCCGCCGGGCGGAAAAGCCTGCCAATACAGCATGTTTTTCTCAGGGCAAGCGGGCATCGTGGGTGCTGTCTGAGCCATCGCCACAGGGGCAGCGGCGATGCACAAAATACCGATCAAGTGGCTGATGTTGAACTGCATGAGAGTGTCTCCTTGGGTGGGTTCTAGTGACCGTCGCGCAGCAACTGACAGACGGCGTCGGTCACTTGCGCGGTCGTAGCCTGGCCGCCGAGGTCACGCGTGTGCAAGCGGACATCAGCCGTCACGGTCTCAATCGCCTGCATGAGTTGCGCCGCTTCTTGCGGCAGGCCAAGGTGCTCAAGCATCATCACGCAAGACCAAAACGTGCCAATCGGATTCGCCAAGCCCAGCCCCATGATGTCAAAGGCTGAACCGTGAATCGGTTCAAACATGGACGGGTAACGGCGCTCAGGATCGATGTTGCCGGTGGGCGCAATGCCCAGACTTCCGGCTAACGCAGCGGCCAAGTCGCTCAACACGTCAGCATGCAGATTGGTGGCGACCAGCGTGTCCAGCGTGGCCGGGCGATTGACCATGCGGGCGGTGCAGGCATCGACCAGTTCTTTGTCCCAAGTGACATCGGGAAACTCTTGACTGATCTGCACGGCAATCTCATCCCACATCACCATGGCATGGCGCTGCGCATTGGATTTGGTCACCACCGTCAGCAGTTTGCGCGGGCGCGATTGGGCCAGCTTAAAAGCGAAACGCATGATGCGCTCAACCCCGGCGCGCGTCAGGATCGACATGTCGGTGGCGACCTCGATCGGGTGACCTTGGTGCACCCGACCGCCAACGCCAGCGTACTCGCCCTCCGAGTTTTCGCGCACGATGACCCAGTTCAGGTCGTCAGCGCTGCAACGTTTGAGCGGGCTGTCAATGCCGGGCAAGATGCGCGTCGGCCGCACGTTGGCGTACTGGTCAAAGCCCTGGCAAATCTTCAAACGCAAGCCCCACAAAGTGATGTGGTCCGGGATGTGCGGGTCACCGGCGGAACCGAACAAAATCGCGTCCATGGGCCGCAGCGCATCCAGGCCGTCGGCCGGCATCATCACGCCATGTTGGCGGTAGTAGTCGCCGCCCCAGTCGAAACCGTGGAAGTCAAACTTGAACTTGTTTTGGGTCGCGGCCAGCGTCTGCAACACGGTTTGCCCTGCGGGCACCACCTCTTTGCCAATGCCGTCGCCGGGAATACAGGCTATTTTGTATATTTTCATGGCCTGACTTTAGCCATTGCCGAAAGCTCTGCCGGCCCTTAAAGTGATGTCATTGTTTACCTGGGAGTTATCAATGAGCGCTTCAGCTTCAGCCCCTTCTGAGATGGCTTTTTTCAGCGCGCTGGTGCGCTGCGGCGGTTTTTCACTGGCAGCCCGCGAGCTGGGCGTGACGACCGCCGCCATCAGCAAACGGCTGGCGCATTTAGAAGAACGGCTCGGCGTGCGCTTGCTCAACCGCACCACGCGCCGCACCAGTTTGAGCGCTGAGGGCGATATTTACCTGGCCCATGCGCGCCGCATTCTGGCCGACATCAGCGACATGGAGCAGCTGGTGTCGCAGGCGCACGCCATGCCGCAAGGCCTGCTGCGCATCAATGCCACGCCGGGTTTCGGCCGTAGCCATGTCGCGCCGCTGATTTCGCGCTTCGTCAAACTCCATGCGGAAGTGCAGGTGCAGTTGCAGCTGACGGTCGATCCGCCGAGTTTGGCCGACGACACCTTTGACATTTGCATCCGCTTTGGTGAGCCACCCGACGCCCGGGTGATGGCCCGCAAGATCGCACCCAACCGGCGGTTGCTGTGCGCCTCGCCGGCTTACTTGGCATTGCACGGCGCACCCAAGGTGCCGGGCGACCTGGCACGGCACAACTGCCTGGGCATCCGGCAAGGCGACGATGCTTATGGCAGCTGGCGACTGTCTTCAGGCAAGCGCATGGAAACCGTCAAGGTGCGCGGCAACCTCAGCACCAGCGATGGCGAAATCGCTGTCGACTGGGCGCTGGACGGCCACGGCATCCTCATGCGCGCGGAATGGGACATTGCCAAATACGTCCGCAGTGGCCGTTTAGTACAGGTGCTGGAAGGCTATGAAACGCCACCGGCCGACATCCATCTGGTCTATCCGCAACGGCTGCAAATGTCAGCGCGGCTGCGGGCCTTTGTCGATTTCACCGCCAAACATTTTGAAAAATCATCCACCTTGGCGGCGGGACTGGTCACCGGCTGGTGATCTCACGCCGACTGGCTGCGCGCCCACTCGCGCAAGGCCTCGGCAAACTCCAGCACTGCCGGCGATTTGTTGTCGGTTCGCCGCAGCAAGTAGACATCACCGCTGACACCCGAGGCTTGAAGTTCGCCTTTGAGCTGGCACAGCACCACGGCGTCTTCGCGCATGCGCACCAGCGACGCCGGCACCAAAGACACCCCTAAACCGGCAGCCACCAAGTTCAGGACAGCCGGAATTTCCACCACCTGCTGCACGATACGCGGCGCAAAACCCGCTTGTACGCAAGCGTCAAAAACACTTTGCGCAAACGCGGAAGACTCCAATCTCAGAAACACGAAGTCCTCGTGTTTGAGTTCAGTCAGCCGGATGCTTTGGCGTCCAGCCAAGGCGTGGCCGAGCGGCAAGGCGCAAACCAGTGGGTCGCGCCAGAGCAAGGTCGACGTCAACTCACCGTCATTCGGGGCGCTGCGCGACACGCTCAAGTCCAACTGGCCGGCCCGCAAAGCCTGCACATGGTCTGCCGGCCGCATCTCTTGCAGCACCAGTTCGACACCCGAACGGCGCTCACGAAATTGCTTGATGAAACTCGGGAACGGCCCCAAAAAATGCGAGCCTGCCAACCCCACCTGCACGCGACCCTCCACCCCTTCGGCGACGCGCCGCACATGGCTGCGCGCGTCTTCAATGCGCTCCAACACGGCGCGCGCATGGGGCAGCAAAGCCTTGCCAGCTTCGCTGAGTTCAACGCTGCGGCTGGTCCGGTTGAACAGCCGTGCGCCCAGTTCAGCTTCCAGATTGGCAATCTGGTAACTCAGAGGCGGCTGCGAGACGTGCAGCTTTTGCGCCGCCCGGGTGAAGCTCAGCTCGCTGGCCAGCACGGTGAAATAGCGCAACTGCCGAAGGTCCATGATTCATCCAATATCGATATAGATTCATCCATATTATGTATTTGCATGTATCAATCGGCAGGAAGAAGATCTGCTCTGTTAAAAAGCCTGAAATAGAAAAGGAAGCCTTCAGATGAGCCGTTCTTACCGCGTGGGACTGATCGTCCCCAGCTCCAACACCACCATGGAAACCGAGATTCCAGCCATGCTGCATGCCCGCGAGCTGGTTCTGCCGGAACGCTTTACCTTTCACTCCAGCCGCATGCGCATGAAGGAAGTCACCAAAGCCGAACTCGAAGCGATGGACCGCGACTCCGACCGCTGCGCACTGGAACTCTCTGATGCCCGCATGGACACCATGGGCTACGCTTGTCTTGTCGCCATCATGAGCATGGGCAAGGGCTACCACCGCGAATCGCAACGCCGGTTGCAAGAAGTCACCGCAGCCAATGGCGGGCCGACCTCCGTCACCACCAGCGCAGGGGCCTTGGTCGAAGGCTTGCAAGCGCTGGGCGCCAAGCGCGTGTCGATCATTGCGCCTTACATGAAACCGTTGACACGCCTGGTCATTGACTACCTTGAGCATGAAGGCATTGAAGTCGTGGACAGCATTTCGCTGGAGATCCCGAACAACCTGGAAGTCGGCGCGCGTGACCCGAAAGCGCCGGCCGAGTTGTACAAACAGCTCAATCTGAAAGGCGTGGATGCCATCGTGGCGTCGGCCTGCGTGCAGATGCCATCGCTGGCCGCCGTGCCCATGATCGAGCTGGCCAGCGGTCTGCCGGTGGTGTCTAGCGCGGTCTGCACCACGTGGGCTTTGCTGAAAAATCTCGGCCTTGAGCGCCGCGTGCCCAATGCCGGTACGCTACTCTCCGGCAAGTATTGATTGATTAATAAAAGCGAGACCACCATGACCCACCAACGCCATTTCATCCGCCAGACCGCTTTGGCCGCCTGCGCCCTGCTGCTCAGCGCTGCTGCCTCTGCACAAGCCTTCCCCAACAAACCCATCACGCTGGTGGTGCCAAATCCACCGGGCGGCTTTGTCGATGCATCCGCCCGCCTGCTCAGCGAACCGCTGTCGCGCGTGATGAACCAGACGGTCATCGTTGACAACAAAGGCGGCGGCAGCGGCAA
>CANCCE010000139.1 GCA_947374505.1 Comamonadaceae bacterium
GGAATACCGACCGGCGCTGACTGGCTTTCAAACGGCTGGCGTTTGCCGCTGGCCACGGCTTGCAGTCGCGCGTGCTCGGCCATGACTTTACCGGCATAGCCACCATCGTCTTCCAAGTTGGCAGCACCGACATAAAACTTCAGGCCGCCTTCAACCGAACCAGCTCTGGTAATGCACTCTTCCAGCACTTTGACGCCAACGCGAAGATTAGTGACCGGATCAAAGGCGGCGAACTTGCCGCCGAAAAGAGCATATTTGTCGTGGTGGATGCCGGTCATGACTTGCATCAGACCCTGGGCACCGACGGGGCTTTGGGCGAAGGGGTTGAAACCCGACTCAATGGCCATGATCGCCAGAATCAAGGTCGGGTCCAACTTGGACTTGTCGCCAATTTCGAAGGCATGCGCAACCAACACGCTCAAAGGCTCAGGTGCAACGCCATATTTTTTGCTCAGCCAATAAGCCACAGCCGCTTGTTTTGTAGGCAAGTCCCTGGGGTTGGCCGCGGTCGCGCGGTCGACGGCCCCCAGCTCGGTGAAACCCATGGTGGCTTCTTGCCGGGCCAGCAACAGGGCCATCAGGCGGCTTTCGCCAGCTTCACGCAGATCGGGGCGGGCTGTCAATGTGATCATCACGAAGACCAGGGCCAGACCCAGCATGGCAAAGCTGTTGTGGCTGATGTTGAAAAAACCTTCGGCAATGTCTCGGGCGACATTACGGGCACTGTTGCGTGTGTTGGTCAAGCACTGTTGCAGGCTGGACTTGAGTTGCACTGTCATGGAACTCCTTTCGATGCTTCTGGCCTGGGGCCGGTCGCTTGGATTGGGTCACCAACAAGCCAAGCGTTTTGCTTGAGGAAGTGTCTTGTTGGGCGGGCTGTAGGCGGCAGCTTGGTGTCTGACGCTGCGTTTTAAGCAGAGTCCGGCGGATTCTAGAGGGTTGTTAAATAACCTGTCAATCATAAAAAATAGATTCTTTATTCTATTTGGTTTTTAAGAATGCTGTTTAAAACCGCAGTTAGTGGATCTTTCTAATCGGATCTCGCCGCTTTTTTGAGGGCTTGTCAGGTCGACGAAATCTGGGGAATGACAGCGCATCGTGACGCTGGTTTGAGCTCTCCGTGGTGATGGGTTGCGGGCCCTTTTTGGGATCTCGCCAAAAAACAGCGAAAATACGCGCTACGCTTTATTCTTGAAGCTTTTCATTGCGCGCAGACTTTGGCCTTCGAGTGCTCCATTTTGTTGGCCGTTTGAGTCTTTTTTGCCCGCTCTTTACCCTTTGGTTTACCCCTTAAGCCTGCCGCTGAAATAACATTTGACAAGACAGTCAGCGCCGCGCTTCACTCTTTTTTCATCAAGCATCAACCATGTCTAATTCTTCAAAAGCCGACTCTTCCGCCGCCAAATCGCCCCATGCCAAGGGTGCTGACACGCCCGCATTGGACGCCTTGACCGGCGGTGCTTTTACTGCGCCGACGTCTGGCGAGCGGGCTGCCCGCATTCGTGAATGGCTGGCAACGAACCCCGGTGCCGACCAGATGGCGGATGTCTACAAGGAATTGTCGAATCGCGACAAAGGCGCCGCCAAGCTCCTGAAAGAAAAGCTCGACGACGTCAAGCGAGCCAAAGGCCAGGAGGCGGTTGCCGCCGAATGGGCGGACAAAGCGCAGGCGCTGTTGGTGCTGCCCAAACTGAATTTAGCTGATGCGCTGGCTTGGCAGCGTGATGCCGCCAAGGCTGGCGCACCCCTGTCGCGCGAGCCGCTGGCCAGCCTGAAAGTGCAACTCGCTGATCGGGTCAAGACGATTGAAGACTTGCAACACCGGGCGCAGGTGCAGCGCGAAGCGGCTGTGTTGATTGCCCAGCGGACCGAAGTGCTGTCGACCAAACCTTGGCGTGACGCGCAGACCGTTTGGGAGACCTTGCGTGCCGATGTGGCGCATTGGCAGGATCAGGCCAACGAACTGACCCAGGATCCGATTTGGGCCAGTGTTGATGCAAAATTTCCGCCCTTGCTCGAGGCCTCGCGGGCACAGTTTTTAGCCATGTGGGAGGCTTTTCAGGGCGCTTTGTCTGTGGCTGTCGCGGCGTCTGAAGACCCGGCCGCGCCGCTGCCTGCGGTGCCCGTGTGGGCTGATGAATTGCGTTCGGCGCGTGGCATCACCACGGCCGCTAGCGCGCCGGCGGGCGACAAACCGGCCCGTGCCCCCAAAATCAAATTAGACCCCGCCGTGCTGGCTGACCTTCGAGCCAAGGCCTCCGCTGCCGTGCAAGACGCCTTGACCAAGCTCGAGACGGAAGTGGCTGAAGGCCATGGCAAGTCGACGCCCAAAGCCGCTGCAGATTTGCGCAACGCCCTGAAGGAGAACATTCGCTATATAGACAGTGCGCTTGAGGCGGCTTCGCATGCCGCGTTAACTGCTGCGGGTGAACTGGAAGGCTGGCAGCGTTGGCGCGCCGACCAGATCCGCGAAGACCTGGTCGAGAAAGCCGAAGCGCTGGTGGCTAAGCCGATGGGTGGTCGCAAGCAGCAAGAAGCCTTGCGCGCCATGCGTGAGCAGTGGAAAACCAGCGACCAGGGCGGCACCCCCAACCACGCGTTGTGGAAACGTTTTGACGACGCTTGCAACGAGTCCCACAAAGTGGTCGAAGCCTGGCTGGAAAAAACCAAAGAGCAGACTGAGGCTATCAAGGCTCAGCGTCGGGTCTTGATCGACGAAGTGCTGTCTTGGGCTGAGGCCAACAAGACCAACACCGACTGGAAGCACCACATCCGCAGCTTGAATGGCTTTGTCTCCAAATGGCGCGAAGCCGGCCACCTGAGCGAAAAAACTTTTGCGGATATCCAACCTGTCTGGAAAGCAGCGATGGACGCGGCCGATGCGCCACTGACCACCGCTCGCAACGACAGCCTGGCCCGTCGCCGGGCCATGATTGAAGAGGCGCAGGCCTTGGGTGGCGAGCCACAACTGCGCATTGACGCGGTCAAAGCCGTGCAGCAGCGCTGGCAGCATGAAGCTCAGCAAGTGCCGATCGAGCGCAAGCAAGAGCAAAAGCTCTGGGATGCTTTCCGCAAACCGATTGACGACGCTTTCCAGCGCAAAACTGCGGATCGTGAAAAAGCCGCCGGTGCCTTGGGCGAGTTTGACCGCCTGGTGGTCGAGGCGTCGAAGGCCGTGGCTGAAGCCACTGCCAGTGGCGATGCGCAAAAAATTCATGCTGCTGCTAAGGCGCTTGAGGCGGTGGTCCGCGGTCAAGTGCCGGTGGCTGCTCCTGTCGCTGCAGTCGCCACTGCGCTTGTTGCAGCACCTTCCGAACCCGCTGTGCCTGCTGATGCCAGCGAGCCTGTGACCCACGCCGCTGAGGACACGGCGGTGACCGCTGAGACGGCCGAAGTCGCTGAAACCGATGCAGCAGTTCAATCAGAAGTCGTCGAAGACACCGCTGCCACAGAACCTTCCGCCGACGTTGACGCTGAACCCACCGCAGCGCCGGAGGTTGTCAAAGCTGCGCCCAAGCCCGTGGTGGCCATGCGCGGCGATGACCGCCCCGGCAATCGCAAGGCTGAGCCGGTAGCGGCTGGCCGTGGTGGCAAGTTCGGTGATCGCAAAGACCCGCGCACAGGCGGCAAAGATGCGCGTCCACGCACCGGCATGGAGAACAAATTTGAACCGCTCCGCGATGAACGCGGCGGCCGGGGTGATCGCGGTGACCGCTTCAGCGAGCGGCCAGCGTTTGAAGAGCGCGGTCCGCGTTTGGGCGATGCCGCCTTCCGGGCCCAGCGTGAAGCTTTCGAAACGGCCAATTCAGCCCTTAAAAAACTTGCTGAGCAGGCCCATGGCGAGGTGCTGACGCACTTGATTTCAGCTTGGGAAAAGCGCGATCCAGAGCAGTTGCCAACAGGGCAAGATCTGGGCAAGCAAGTGCCAGCCGCTGTGCGCACGCGCTGGGCTCAGGCGCTCAGCGCACCTGCTGCCGGCGACTCTGCCGAAGCGTTGTTGCGGATGGAAATCGCGACAGAACTGCCAACACCCGCTGAACATATCAGCGCGCGTCGTATGTTGCAGTTGCAGTTGTTGACCCGTCGCAATGCACCGGCGCCGCACGAAACGTGGGCTGAAGACATGGCCAAAGTGTTCGCCAGCCCGTACGATGCGGCGCAAACACGGCGCGTGCAAAACGTTCTTAAGGCGCTGTTGAAGCGTTGAAGAACTGTGCGAACAGTGGCAGCAGTTCAGGGAACTCCTGCCCAAAACGGCCTCGGTTGACGAAGTAAGCCTCAGCGGTCACGGCAAAAAACTCTGCCGGAGCTGTCGCTGCGTAAGCGTCGAGCCAGGGTGGCTCGGCACCGAAACGTTCGGCCATTGTCACTTTGTCCTGGAAGCGCACATAGCTGGCCTGCATGGTGACGCGCCAGCTTTCCCAGACTAGTCTGGTAGGCAGAGGCGGGCAACCGTCGGCGCTGCCGCTCCGCATGTCGAGCTTGTGCACAAATTCGTGAATGACGACGTTGTAGCCGGCTTGGGCCGATTCGCCGGAGGCGGCGACATCCGCCCAACTCAGGGTGACCGGGCCGTGCTGCATGGCTTCGCCGGTCAAGGCCTCGTTGTAGTGGTGCACCACGCCGGCGTCGTCCACCACTTCGCGGCGTGCCAGCATAGCGCCGGGGTGAACCACGATACCCTTGAAGTCGTCGTACCAATGCAGTCCCAAGTGCAGCACTGGCAAGCAAGCCTGAGCGGCAATCGCCACGGCCATCGAGTCATTCATTTGCAGCCCGTGTGCACCGCTGAATTCTTTGTCGCGCAGAAAATTTGCGACCATTGCGCGCAACGCTTGGGGGTCGTTGGCGGGGTCAGCCGCCAGAAAAGGGTAGTCGCTCAGGGTGCGCAGCCAGATTGAATCCGGGATAGTCTGGCTGCCTCGATGGGTTGATCGTCGCTTCCTAAAGCGTTGCAGGTGTCGGCGCAGCCATTTCAGCATAGGAACGACGGGTTACCTTGGCTAGACACTGAAAGGAAGGCGCTGCAGGCCGAGGGGGGTCAGCCGTAAAACCTCTGCCCGAGGCGGTGTGGCGGCGGCATCCCAGTCGCTCAGCACCAAACGACGCTGGTGATCGCCCAGCTCGTGTTGGCCTGGCCGGTGTGTGTGGCCATGAATCAGCGTATCACTGGTCGCGGCTTGTAGCCATTGCTTGGCGGCGCCAGTATCGACATCGGCATAAGCATGACCTGACTGCTTGCGCGCTTCACTTTGCGCACGCAGTCCGCGGGCGATGTTTTGTCTTTCAGCCAACGGTTTGGCTAAAAAATTCGCTTGCCATGTGGCGCTGCGAACTTGCTGACGAAACTGCAGGTAGTCGGTATCCGCAAGGCATAGCGCATCGCCATGTGACAGCAAAAACCGTTGATCCGCAAAGCACAAGACAGTCGGGTCATTGAGTAGCGTGGCATGGCACAGATCCATCAAGCGCGGACCAACCAGGAAGTCGCGGTTGCCATGCATGAAGAAAAGGGCTAATCGGCCAGCCGTGGTGGCCATCACCTCGGCGCAGCGATCTTCAAAACCAGCTGCTTGTGCGAAGTGCGGATGAACCGCGTCATCGCCGACCCAGACCTCAAACAGATCGCCCAAGATGAAGACCGCATCAGCCGGCGTCTTCTCCATGTAACGCTGCCAAGCGGCGAAGGTTGCTGGTTCTTCTTCAGTCAGGTGCAGGTCTGAAATGAAATCGACCGTGCCCCAGGCAGCAGGAGCTTGGAGCTCGGCAATCTGGGGCACGGTCATGTTGCTGCGATGAGGTTTTAGCGGTCGTGCTGAGTGCAACGTCCGCCTCGCAAGGCGGTGGCTTTGATCAAGCCAGCGCCACGGCTTTTTCGATGATCACGTCGGTCTGTGGGACGTCGTCATGATGGCCTTTGCGGCCGGTTTTGACCGCAGCGATTTTGTCAATGACGTCGCTTCCCGAAACGACTTTAGCGAACACGGCGTAACCCCAGCCTGATGCGCTTGGGGCAGTGTGGTTCAAAAAGTCGTTGTCTGAGACATTGATGAAAAACTGTGAGCTGGCAGAGTGCGGTGCGCTGGTGCGCGCCATCGCCACCGTGTAGTGGTTGTTTTTCAGGCCGTTGGTGGCTTCGTTTTCAATTTCACCATCGGTCGGCTTTTGTTTCATGCCGACTTCAAAGCCGCCGCCCTGCACCATGAAACCAGGAATGACGCGGTGAAACACCGTGTTGTTGTAATGGCCCTTGTTGACGTAAGACAGGAAGTTGGCGACCGATTTTGGCGCCTTGTCTTGCTCAAGTTCGAGGGTGATGACGCCGTGATCGGCAATGTGGAGTTCGACTTTTGGGTTGCTCATGGGGTATTTATTTAATCAAAGAGACAGATTTTATAAGAACTGGTGTCTTGGGAACATCGCTCGGGAATGGCCCGCCTGCCCCAGTGGGCACGGACTTGATCTTGTTGACAACGTCCATGCCGCTGACCACCTTGCCAAAAACGGTGTATCCAAAGAGCTGGGTCGCGTTCAGCAACTTAGCGCGCGGCGTGTTTTCGTAGACCTGACCTTGGTATTCAAAGCGCGGCACGGGATCCCCAGGTGGAATCGGCGTCGGGTTCAGAAAGTCGTTGTCTTTGACGTTGATGAAAAATTGCGCAGTGGCTGACTGCGGGTCACTGGTACGTGCCATGGCCAATGTGCCGACGGTGTTTTTGTCGCCGCCTTTGGCGATGGCTTCCTGGCCTTCATGGCGCACCGGTGGACGACTTGGCTTTTCTGCATACTTGGCGTCGAAACCACCGCCTTGCACCATGAAGTTGTTGATGACCCGGTGAAAAATCGTACCGTCATAGTGCTTGTCTTTGACGTACTGCAAAAAGTTATCAACCGTCTTGGGTGCTTTGTCAGGATAGACCTCGACCACAAAATCACCTTCGCTGGTGGCGAACTTCACCCGCGGCGCAGCATCAGCCCAAGCTGCCTGCCATCCGCTAACGGTCAGGAGACAAGTCAACACCAAGGTCGGGAGTAGACGAGGCCGATGGAGAGTCGTTTGTGAATTCATCTGAGGCATAGACATTCAAAGAATGTGGTGTGGAGGCCGGGTTAAGAGGATCAAGGCTTGGCCGCAAGGCTAAAAAGGGTACGAATCAGCGCCAACTTGGGCTGCACTGTGGTTTTATTCGGTTCAAGCTGGAGTGCTTTGTTGTATGACTGGCTGGCCAGCTTGACATACACATCGCCCAGATTCTCGTGTGCTGTGGCGTAGCTCGGATTGGTGCGAATGGCCATTTCCAACGA
>CANCCE010000140.1 GCA_947374505.1 Comamonadaceae bacterium
TGACGAATCGCGGTCACAACATCACAGCCTTACAGAACGCTGCAAGCTTGTTCAAAGCTCAGCCGTGGGTTGCGGTCAAACAGCTTGCTGTTGTCGCCATACCCAAGGTTGATCAGGAAGTTGGCCTGCAGACGTCCGTCGGGGAAGAATTCGGCATTGACCTTGGCCAGATCGACACCGCTCATCGGGCCGCAATCGAGACCGACAGCGCGCGCAGCGATCATGAAATAAGCGCCGCTCAAAGTGCTGTTGCGAATAGCGGTGCCATCGGCCAGGGGCTTATTGCCTTCAAACATTTCCTTGGCACCGGGGTTGTGCCAGACCACGGGCATGTGCTCGTAAAAACGCGTGTCAGTGGCGACAATGACGGTGACCGGTGCGACTTTGGTTTTTTCGACATTGCCAGGGGAGAGGGCAGGAATCAGACGTTGGCGCGATTCCGACGAGTTCAAGAAGACATAGCGGGCAGGCTGCGTGTTCATGGAGGTGGCGCCCATCTTGGCGATGTCATAGACCTGCTGCAGCAGCTCGACAGGCACCGGCTTGTCAATGAAACCGTTGGCCGTGCGGGCTTTGAAAAAAAGTTGATCGAGGCAGGCTTCGGAAATTCGCATGGGATGAGTGCTTTAAAAAGTTGAAGGAAGTGAGGAGTTTACAAATTTACTCGGGTTTGATGTCAAGATCGCGCGTCAACTTGGTCCAGCGGTCGACGTCGCGTTTGACCAGCGCCCGTGTGTCGGCGGGGTTCAGCGCCAGTGGCCGCCCCCCCGCCTTGCGAAAAATATCGATCACATCGGGGGCGGCAATGACCTTGGCCAATTCGGTGCGCAGCTGTGCGGCCACATCCACCGGAGTTTTGGCCGGCATAAAAAGACCGAACCAGGACTCCAGTTCAAGTGTTGCCACAGCGGTTTCAGTGATGGTCGGCACCGTCGGGTGACCCGCCAAGCGGGCGCTACCAGAAACGGCCAACGCTTTCACGTTGCCCGCATCGATCTGAACGCGGGCTGTCGGCGACAAATCAAAAAAAACATCGACACGGCCACCCAGCAAGTCTTGGTAAGCGGCCTGCGCGCCGCGGTAAGGCACATGCACCAACTCAACCCCGGCGAGGTGCCAAAGAGCGGCTGCTAGCACATGCTGGCCGGAACCGTTACCCGCTGATGCATAGGTCAACTTACCCGGATTGGTCTTGGCATGCGCCACCAGATCTTTCAGGGAGTTGAAGGGCAAGTCTTTGCGCGCCATCAAGGTGTAGCTGTAGGCCACAGCCAAACCCACAGGTTCAAAATCACGCAGACTGTCGTAGGGCAAATTTCGGTACAAGCCGGGGTTGATGGCGAGGTTGGAAACCGAACCCACCAGCAGCGTGTAACCGTCAGGTGCCGCTTTGGCCACCGCATCGGTACCAATCAGGGTGCCCGAGCCGGGGCGGTTTTCGACCACCACGGTTTGCGACAGTTGCTTACTCAGCCGGTCCGCCAGCAGACGACCGACAAAGTCAAAACCGCCACCCGGCGGTTGCGGTACCACCACCTTCAGCGGCTTGTTCGGGAACACTTGTGCCAGCGCTGGCACGGCGGCCAAAGTGGTCACAGCCAGTGCAATCAACATCGTCCGAGAAAGCACAAGACTGAGCCGGTCCGTGAGCGTGATGTGAGTCATGTCTCTGTCTCCTATTTATTTTTTTGAAGGTGTCAGCGATGAGCGGCAAACTCAGCGCTCGAGCGCACCACCCGCCAGCCAACGTGCGCCGCGCTGGTAAAGCTCTTGCACCACCGGGCCCTTGAGCATCGGCATGTCGAGCTTGACGGTGTAACCAATGCGGGTCTGAATATAGGCAAGGTGACGGTAGCCTTCGGGAAAGCCTGCCAACGCTTCTTGGTCCAAGGACAAAGTGGCAGAGGAGTCGACCGGATCGATGCGGTCTTTTTCGTAAATCGGCTGGCGGTGCAGCAGCTTCCACTGGCCCTCGTGACGCTCCACAAAATCATAAAAACGACCGGTACAAACCACATCACACAGCACCGGGCCGTTAGCCCCTTCGACCATGCCGCGCTGCGAAATCGTCATCTTGGTTTGCGAGATGGCGCGATCACCCGCCACTTCGACGGCGGATCCGCCCAGAAAATGCAGAATACTGACACCCTTGCTCCAACCCTCTTGAGTGACCCGGATGAACTCTTGAAACGAGCCCTGAAACCAGGTCGCCATCATCACGCCCTCTGGATGCCAGACGGTCGCAAAACGTGCCCAGTCACCGGCATCGCGCCACACCGCCCAACGCTCCAGCATCTGGCGTATTTCCAACTCACTCTTCATGTCATCATTCATGCCTATCTCCGTTGTCTAAATTGAGGGGTCTGTCGCGACGACAAACGCTGGCGGACTGGCGTAATCAACTTGGTGCCGCGCCGTGCGCAAGTCGGCCAGTTCACGCTTAACGCGCTGGTGTTCAGGATGCACGGCATAGCCATCGAGGGCCGCCTGGTTTTCAAATTCTGAATACAACACAACATCGCAGGCGTAGTCGATGCGGCTTGAATCTACGCCAATTTCAAGGTGTAGCAAACCGGGAATACGCCCACGCAGCGACTCAAAGCTGCGTTGTAGCTGCGCGATGCCATCGCGTTTTTCTGCGGGCGTCCCGCCACGCAGGTTCCACATAACGATGTGTTTGATCACATAATTCTCCAGAATCAATCCACTCAGGCTGTGGGCGGAAAGCCAACACGCTGCGGCCACAAATTGGCAAAACCGTGGACTTCACGGCTCGCATACAAACCCGCCACATTGAACGGTTCACCGGCCAACCAGGCATCGGCCGCTGCGCGCGATTCAAAGTCAATCGCCAGCACACTGCCGAGCATGGTCTCACCATCGACGGCCAGCAGCGGGCCGGCAAAGGCGATGCAATCCGCCACTGCAGCCAGATAAATTTTGTGCTCAGGTCGGATGCGTTGACGCAGCGCAGCAGCGTCAGGTTGATCGAGCAGGTGAAAGATGTAGATCATGGAATAAAGGATTCAAGACGAAATCAAAATCAAGGCTGAACTGACCGTCGGGTTGCTGCACCCAATCGGCCACCAGCGACTCTCGCACACCAAACACGGCGTCCGAATCCAAGTAAGGATCACCATGGCGAAAGACGTGCGTGGTGAGGGTTTCGTAGCCATCGGCTTGGATCATGAAATGCAGATGCGCCGGCCGCCAAGGGTGCCGCAGCGTGGCTTTCAGCAACTCACCAACCGGGCCGTCATGGGGAATCGGGTAAGGCTCAGCCACGATGCTGCGAAAGTGAAAGCCGCCAGCAGCATCGGAGCGCAGCACGCCGCGCGCCCGAGGCTCAGCCAGATCGGCATATTGCACGTCATATTTCCCCTCTGCGTCGGCCTGCCAGACCTCGATCACAGCGTTGGGCACCGTCTCGCCACCCAGCCCGAGAACTCGGCCGCGCACCAGACACGGTTGACCCACGGCGCCATTGGCAACATCAGCGCCCAATGCATAGTGCGGCGCGCCCTCGACGTGAAATGGGCCCACCACGGTGGCCTCGGTGCAGCCCAGCGGCTTGTCATTGTTCATGGCCACCGTCAACATCGACAGACCCAGCACATCGCTGAGCAAGATGAACTCTTGCCGTTGGCCGTCGCATTTTTGGCCAGTAGCGGTAAGGAACTCAATGCCCTGCGCCCACTCTGCTTCGGTCAGCCGCGTTTCACGCGCAAAGGCGTGCAGATGCTGCACCAAGCTGGTCACCACCTCCTTGAGCCGAGGCTCAGGGGTCTGCACAAACCGGGCAATCACGGCTTGGGTAATGGTGTCCTGATTCAAATTGCGCACGCGGTCTCCGTCGGGTTGGCTGGGCTTTTGAAGAATATAGTGGGCCTGCGCCCGATCTGAAAGCAGACTGGCGCAAATGACTTTTTCATGCGGCGGAAGAAAGCCTGGCGGTCTGCGCCACAATGCAGGCCAAGTACCGATGGGTCGGTGACAACGGAGACGCAGCGTGGATCGCTGGACTGAAATAGAACTTTTTGTACAGGTGGCCGAAACCGGCAGCCTGAGCCGTGCGGCTGAAGCATTGGAATTGTCCAACGCAGCGGCCAGTCGGCATTTGTCGGCACTCGAAGAACGGCTGGGGGCTCGACTGGTCGAACGCAACACGCGGCGGCTTTACCTGACCGATACCGGCCAGGAATTTTTCAGGCGTGCCAAAACCATTCTGGCGGAACTCAAGGATGCCGAGTCGGCCGTCAACGCCACCGCGCTCGACCCGACCGGCGTGCTGCGGATCACGGCGTCGTTGTCGTTTTCGGTTCACCATGTGGCGCCACTGCTGCGCGAATACACCCAGCGCTACCCCAACGTCCAGGTGCATGTGGAGTCGGCCAACCGCTACCTCGATATCATCGACAACAACATTGATGTGGCCATTCGCACCCGCGAGTCGGAGCCGGATTCAAATATCACCATCCGGCGCGTCGCTGAAACCCGGCGCATCATGGCCGCCTCCCCACGCTACTTGTCGAAACATGGTTTTCCAAAAACCCTTGATGACCTGCACCAGCACAAGATGCTGATGTACACCTACGCCAACAACCCGAGTGAGTTGCGCTTCACCCGTGGCGACGAAACCCGAACAGTGACGATCAAGGGCCTGCTGGAGTCGAACGATGGTCAAATTTTGCGAGCTGCTGCGCTCGACGGTATGGGCATTCTGGTGCAACCCACCTACATACTTTACGAAGACATCGTCGCCGGACGGCTGGTACCGGTGCTCGATGACTGGGACTTGCCGCGCCTCAACATCAACCTGGCCTACCCAAGCCGTAAGCATCTGTCAGCCAAAGTCCGCACCTTCATCGACTTCATGGTCGAGCACTTCGACAAGATGGACTACGAGCGGAAATGGACGGGACGGTTTTAGTCAGGGCGCCGGCCGTCAAAAGCGTTTTGCAGTAACTGCCGCAGCGCCACTCGCTCGAGCGGCCGCGGATTGGGGTACTGATTCTGCATGGCAATGTCGCAAGCTTTGTCAAGCTCAGCCTCTTGCATGCCAAGCGCTTGAAGCGAAACCGGTGCGCCGTTGTCTTGCGCCAAATCGTAGACGGCAGCCGCGGCACTTCGTACGCCATGTTGAGTCCCGCTTGCCAAGCCAGCGCCATTTAAAGCCTCGGCGATAACCGCCATCGCCTGCGGTGCATTCGGTGCGTTGTAAGCCAGCGCATGCGGCAGCACCACGGTGTGGGTTTCAGCGTGCGGCAAATTGAAGGTACCGCCCAGGGTGTGGCACAGCTTGTGGTGTAAAGCCATGCCGACGTTGTTCAACACCAGGCCGCAGAGCCAGGCGCCATACAGCGCATCGCTGCGGGCCGCTAAGTTGGCAGGTGACTGGCGAATCAAGGGCAGCGAACGGGCCAGCGCAGCAATCCCTTCACGTGCCATCACGTCCATCACCGGATTGCTGTCGATGCAGTACAGACCCTCAGCCGCATGCGCAATGGCGTTGATGCCACTGGTCACGCTCAAGCTCACAGGCAGGCTGAGCGTCAGTTCCGGATCGTAAATCACCGTGCGCGGCAAGACCCGTGGATCACGGCCGGTTTTCTTCAACCCGTTTTCCGTGATGCCATAGATCTCAGTCATCTCCGAGCCTGCGTAGGTCGTCGGAATGGCCAGAATCGGCAAGCCAGAATCCAGCGCAATGGCCTTGCCCAGACCTGTGGTCGAACCGCCACCGATGGCGACTGCGCAATCCGCGCCAAGTTCGCGTGCCAAGGCACGGATCTCGTGAACTGTTTCGATCGGCACATGCATCACGGCGCGGTCGAAAATACCGGCCGCGCGCGCACCGAGCAAGTCTGCCACGTGTTCCGCCGAAGCGCGTTGCTCAGGCGTGCACAGCACCAAAGCTTTTTTCGCGCCGAGGGCTTCAATTTCTGCGCCGAGCTGGCTCAGCGCGCCAGGTCCAAACACCACCTTACCGGCTTGACCGCGGTAGACAAAACTTTTCATAGCAACTTTCATTTTTGGGGCGTCAGGCCGGCACTGCGCTCGACTGTTCGAATGATGGCCGCGTAGTCCAGCAGACCGTCACCTTGCGCCATAGCGGCGTGCATGAGCTGGTGAGTGAGGGAGGTTTGTGGCAAGGGCGCATGCACGGCTGCGCCGGCATCCAGAATTAAATCAAGGTCCTTGGTCATCTGCTCAACGGTGAAGGTGGGGGTGTAATCACGCACCCTGAGCTGCACTGACTTGGCCTTGAGAATCGGCGACGCCACGGCGCTCGCGCTCAGCACTTGCCACATGTCTTGCCATTGCAAACCGCCCTTTTGACCCAGCGTCAGCCCCTCAGACAGCATGGCGCTGGTCTGCGCAATCATCAGGTTGACCACCAGCTTCATGAGCCGGGATTCTTCCGCTTGGCCCAGATAAAAATGATGCGGGCCCAGCTGCTGCAACAAGGGCAGCACTTGGTCATAAGCGGCCCTCGGACCGGACGCCATGACGGTGAGCTGAGCCGCTTCAGCCATCTTGTTGTTGCCCGACACCGTCACCCTCAGGTAAGTGATGCCAGCGACTGCACACACGTTGGCGACCTGCGCAGAGGCCTGCTGCGAGACGGTGCTGGTGTCGATATACAGGCAGCCCTTGCGCGCCTGTGCCGCGACCTGTGCACTGACGACCAGCAATGCCGCGTCATTCGGCAACGAAGAAAAAATCACGTCAGCGGCGGTCAAGGCTTGGGCGACATCGGTCGCCACATGCAGCCCCTGTGCGCTGGCCAATTGCTGCCGTTCAGCACTTGTGTCGCTGACCGTCACGGCGTGACCCGCAGCTTGAAGATGCCCTGCCATCGGCAAACCCATCTTGCCGACGCCCAGAAAATGAAGGGCGGTTTGTTGAATGTCCGTGCTCACGCTGCGCTTTGCACTGCCGGTGCCAACCCGCCGACTGTGCCGGCCATGAACTGGCTGTGCTCCATCCCAAGCAAGCGATTCCAACGCTGTTGCCCCATCGTCAAGCCGATGAAAAAACCCAGTTCAACGATTTCATCCTTGTTGAAATGGTTGTACAACCCTTGCCACAAGTCGTCTGTGGGTTCGAGCCCCCAAGTGATGGCTTCGGCCAAGCGCAACGCGGCCTTTTGTCGGGGCGAAAAACGCGTTGCCTTGTCGAAGTCCAGCAAGTCTTTCACGTGGTCTTCCAGCAAGCCTTCAGCCTGCGC
>CANCCE010000141.1 GCA_947374505.1 Comamonadaceae bacterium
TTTGAGGCTGCTGCTGTCATTATTTCCCTCACCTTGCTCGGACAGATGCTGGAATTAAAGGCGAGGTCCCAGACGTCGGCGGCCATCAAGTCTCTTCTCGGTCTGGCGCCGAAGACGGCACGCCGCATCAAACCCGATGGGACGGAAGAGGACATAGAACTGGCACATGTCCACGAGGGTGATTTGCTCCGGGTTCGCCCAGGCGAGAAGGTGTCCGTGGATGGCTTGGTGACGGAAGGTAGCAGCGCTGTTGATGAGGCCATGCTGACTGGCGAACCCTTGCCTGTGACCAAGCGGGTCGGCGACAAACTCATCGGCGCCACGCTCAATACCGCCGGTGCCATGGTGATGCGTGCTGAGCATGTCGGTTCAGCGACCGTTCTCTCGCAAATCGTCCAAATGGTCGCACAAGCTCAGCGGTCAAGAGCGCCGATGCAGCGCATGGCAGACCGGGTCGCTGGCTATTTTGTGATGGCCGTCGTCAGTGCCGCCTTGCTGACGTTTTTGGTCTGGGGATTCTTTGGGCCGCAACCCAGCTGGGTTTTTGGTTTGATCAATGCGGTCTCCGTGCTCATCATTGCCTGCCCCTGTGCGTTGGGTTTGGCCACGCTGATGTCCATCATGGTTGCAACCGGAAGGGGTGCCACGCAAGGGATCCTGTTTCGCGACGCCGCTGCGATTGAGAACTTTCGCAAGGTCCAAGTCTTGATTGTTGACAAGACCGGGACGCTGACCGAAGGACGCCCCGTATTTGAAAAAGTTTTTGCTGTGGCGCCTTACGGCGAAGGCGAAGTTTTGCGTTTGGCGGCCAGTCTGGATCAAGGCAGTGAGCATCCCTTGGCTGAAGCCATTGTCCGAGCAGCGAAGGACAAAGGAATGACTCTTTCAAAGGTTGATGGTTTTGAATCCGCGACGGGCATTGGTGTGCGCGGTGGGGTTGATGGCAAGCGGCTCTCTCTTGGAAATACGGCTTTGATGGCGCAAGACAAGGTGGCCATTGACAGTGACGCACAGACTCAGGCAGAAGCGCTTCGACTGGGAGGGGCCAGTGTCATGTCGCTGGCCATCAACGGACAGTTTGCCGGACTGTTGGCCGTATCAGACCCGGTCAAGAAAAGCACCCCGGCTGCGCTGAAGGCGCTCCAAGATGCCGGTATTCGAATCATCATGGCCACCGGTGACGGTCTCACAACAGCGAAATCAGTGGGCCAGCACCTAGGGATAAACGAGGTTCATGGAGAAGTCAAACCCGCCGACAAATTGGCGCTGGTAGAGCGGCTTCAGGCGCAAGGACTGGTCGTCGCGATGGCCGGGGATGGCATCAACGATGCGCCAGCCTTGGCCAAGGCGGACGTTGGTATTGCGATGGGCACGGGGACTGACGTGGCGATGAACAGTGCCCAGGTCACGCTGGTTAAAGGGGATTTACGGGGCATTGCCACGGCGCGAGAGCTTTCCAATGCAACCATTGCGAACATGAAGCAAAACCTCGGTTTTGCGTTTGTCTACAACTCGCTTGGTGTGCCTTTGGCCGCGGGCCTGTTGTTCCCGTTCACTGGCTTGCTACTGTCGCCCATGGTCGCTGCCTTGGCGATGAGCTTGAGCTCTGCCTCGGTCATTACCAACGCACTGCGCTTGCGCGGCAAAATAAAAGATTAACAGGACGGCGATTGGCGATTGGCGCTATGTTGTTCTGATTTAAGCGGCCTGAAAGTGGTCATTCGCAAACGTCCTGTGGCCCCCATTGAAGTCGGTCGAAAAGCCACTGACCGGAACCGCCAGACCTTGCGGTCATCGCTGGATCAGATTTTGCCCACAGCAGTGTCACTGAAATGTGATCAGGTATTAACCAGCCGCAAGGGCAGACAGCCATTCAATGCTGATGCGCTACGGTGCACTTCGAACGCGCCAGACTACGTTGCCCACATCATCGGCCACCAGCAGCGCACCAGCATGGTCGAGTGCGACGCCTACCGGGCGACCATACGCAGTACCCTCAGGAGACAGAAAGCCCGTTAACACGTCAATGGGAGCGCCTGTCGGCTTGCCCGCAGTGAAAGGAACGAATATGACTTTGTAGCCACTGTGAGGGCGCCGATTCCAAGAGCCATGCTGGCCTACGAACATGCCGTGAGCAAATAGAGCTGGCAACGTCGTCCCCTCAGAAGAAGCCAACCCTAAGGACGCCGTGTGTGGGCCCAGTGCGTAGTCGGGGACTATGGCGCTGGCGACCAATGAAGGTTGTGGTGGCTGAACTCTGGCATCGACGTGAGATCCGTAATAGCTGTACGGCCAGCCGTAAAAGGCGCCGTCGCGCAGACCCGTCATGTAGTCGGGCACCAAGTCGCTGCCAATTTCATCGCGCTCATTGACGGCGGTCCAAAGGGTGCCGCTGAAAGTGTCCCAGGCCAAGCCAACCGGATTACGCAAACCGGATGCAAAGACACGGTGAGCGCCACTGCGCAAATCGATTTCCCAAACGGCGGCGCGGCCGGCCTCCACATCCATGCCGTTCTCGCCAACATTGCTATTGGAACCAACGGTGGCGTAAAGACGCTTGCCATCAGGGCTTGCAATGATATTTTTCGTCCAATGGTGGTTGATAGGGCCGGCCGGGAGTTGTGCCACGACTTCACCTGGCAGATCAATGCGTGTACTGCCCTCTGCATAAGGAAACCTGACTATGGCATCCGTGTTGGCAACATAGAGGTAGCCCCCCACCAGCACCATACCCATCGGTGAATTCAAGCCATCCAGCAACACGGTTCGTACGTCGGCAGTGCCGCTGCCATGCGTGTCCCTTAGCAGGGTGATGCGGTTGGCGCTGGCCGCACCGGCGCCGGCTTTTTTCATCAAAAAGCTTGCTGCCCATGCCTTGAAGTTCCAGACAGCTGCCGGGTTGGCGGGTTTGTTGCTCTCGGCGACAAGGACATCGCCATTGGGAAGAACGTAGAGCCAGCGAGGATGATCCAGACCGCGCGCAAATGCCTGTACCTGGGTCCCCGCAGGGGACTGAGGCCCTTTGCCCTGCGGCCAGCCCACGGCAGGCGCAATGTTCAGGGTAGGCAGAAGTGTGGGATGGGGGGCAGGCAACACTGGTTCGGCCCCAGTTCCCGCTGAGACCGGCAATCTAGCCACTTCGGCGCAGGCGGACAGTACCAATACAAAAATGCTTAAAAGCAGGACGCGCGCTTGCATGTGGTGTAGTCCTAATAGGGGTGCATCATTCGAAAATAGGCAGTAGGCCAGCGTCAACGCCCTGTGCTTGTATTTGCGCTGTTGGCAGTTTAGGGCCAAATGAGAAAGCCCCTGAAAGAGACTCTCTTTTGGCGGCGCTTCAGTTAAACCAACGAGGACATCTGAAAAGGTGACGCTACAACATGCAGGCCAAGTCCAAAGTAATCGCTGCCTTGTCGCCCATGTGAGCGTTTTTCGAAGTCAAAAAAAGACCTATTGGGCGCATCGAGTTCAATGAAGATATCAAGGTAAATCTGTGTCAGGATGAAATTGGTCATTGCGACCTTTGGTTAGTTAAAACTCAAACTTAAACCGTAATCCAACACTAAACAAGAGACAAGGTGTTAACTGCTGCCAATGGAGTGACTAAGGGGGTGAAGGGAACTTGACCTTGCCCGCGAAAAACAATATTCTCACCAAGTTCTGAACTTTCCCTTATTTTTGTCACCAAGTTTTGAATTCCTGCCAGAACACGACGGCTCCTGACAAAGCGGTCGTTGCAATCGCCAATATATGCACCTGATAACCGACATTAAATTCTTCGATGTTTGACCTGCCCCCGCCGTAAACCCACCGGCGCAATTCCTGCGCCGCACCGGTCCAGTCACGCTGATTGACTCGCCGCCGAACCGTTGATGCCTGCAACCGACCAGCACCCAAGTTGAAAGTGAAGTCGACGATCGCAGCCAGTCGCCCATCGGGCTCGGTCGTCAGCACGGGGCAGTAGCGCAGAGCCAACGCGAAAATGCTACTTGGTGACTCTGATGTACGGGTCAAACTGATTGCTATCTCGGCTCAGGATCTTCATGAGTTTGGGGTGAATGAACAGTTTTTCTTTCCCTGCAGCTTGCTCAACTAGAACGCCGAGTTCAACCATGTCTTTCAGATACCGAGAGGCCGCCTGACGTTTGGCCACCCCTTTATTGACCAGATCTGAAATTCGGCAATAGGGCTGCTCGAAGATGACATCCACCAACTCACGGGTGTAAATTTTAGGCAGACTGTCGCGGACGAATTCCGTGGTGTGCTCCGACAAATTTCTGATCGCGGCAATCTTGTCAGTCGTCCAGCGGGAGGTCTCTTCAACCGCTTTGAGCATGAACAAAATCCATGGCTCCCAAGCCCCGTCGCGCGTCACATCCAAAAGGAGTTTGTAGTAATCGGACTTGTTAGCAATGATGTGGCGGCTCAGGTACAAGATGGGAAGCTGCAACAGGTCTTGTTGAATCAAATACAAAATATTGAGCACACGGCCCGTTCGGCCATTGCCGTCGATGAAGGGATGAATGGCCTCAAACTGGTAATGCCCAACGGCCATCCGCACGAGAGGGTCAACATCTTCTTCGTTGTGAATGAAGCGCTCCCAGTTGGCCAACATATCGCGTAGCTGGTTTTCGCCCTCTGGCGGCGTGTAAATAACCTCGCCAGTTTTGTCGTTGATCAACTGCGTTCCAGGTGTTTTTCTGATGTCCATGTCCACGCCTTTAAGCGTGCGACAGATCTCTACGGCAGTGGCTGTACAAAGCGGGCGATCTTTCAACGACTGGTAACCCTTGTGAAGCGCTGAGCGATACCGAAGTGCTTCCTTGGTCGCTGGGTCGGCTTGGTTTTCCCACTGCGCGTGCTGGAACAGCCTGTCTGTCGTGGTGACAATATTTTCAATTTCAGAGCTGTCTTTAGCTTCAAGCAGAGGGATCGTGTTGATCAACATGGTCTGGTTGGGTATCAGACCCGCAGCCTGTTTGAGCTCAGCTAAAGCGGAACGGGCGTTGATGCATGCCTTCAGAACCACGCGACTTTCCAGGTCTTGCACGGGGGGCAGCGGCGGCAGACTGTTGTGGGGTTTCGCTGAATTCCAGGGCATTTCAAGGTAACTCATGGTTTAAAAATAGACTTTTATCGACACGTCCTCATGATATGTCGATACTGGCGACACGTCCACGGGATGTGTCGCTATTTCCAATTTTCTGCGCCATATTGAGCTCCTGCGACAACATTCAATCAGCTTGGTGTTGTATCGACCGGTTGAACTCAAGTTAAAAAAATCCATCAAGATGCACGCGTTCATTAGTGAACGTCCAGTGGCCCCAAAGCGGACGGTTGACATGAGCAGCGAAAAACCTTCGCCAAATGGGTGGAAACGTGGCTTAAGCGATTGACTTTTTCGAACAAATAGAAGACAATATATGATCTTTTAAAGCAATTTATAACCAATTGAAGATCATATGTTATCTCTTATTAGCTCATCAAATATGGCTGCCAAAGTGGCCGAGAACGCGAAGTCCATGAGGCTTGCTCAAAACTTTTCACAACGAAGTCTGGCGGCTAGATCTGGCGTTTCTGAGGCGTCGCTGAAGCGATTTGAAAGCAAAGGAGAAATTTCTTTTTCATCTTTGCTAAGAATCTCCGCTGTGCTTGGCTGTATGAATGATTTTTCGGCTCTGTTCTCACCTCGCCAAATCGTAACGATCGACGAGCTCATTAAGAAGCGTCGGGTAAGGGGGCGCGAATGAGCGCCAAGATCAAGCACTCGATGCTTTTGGACGTCCTAATGGATGGCCTCGTTGTTGGCCGCTTAGCTAAAAATCCCAACGAGCGCGGCTCAATCTGGTTTGAGTACGGCTCAGATTGGATTAAGTCTGGTTTTGCTCTCTCACCGTTTCACCCATTCGATCTGAAGGCTGGCGCCTTCAAGCCACGAACTAATGTTTTTGATGGTCTGCATGGCGTCTTCAATGACTCGTTGCCAGATGGCTGGGGCCTTTTGCTCATGGACGGGGCGATCAAGAAAAACCTGGGCTGGGACCGACATGAGATCGAGCCTTTAGACCGGCTAGCTTATATCGGTAGCCGCGCGATGGGGGCAATTGAATTCCGGCCAGCAATGGAGCGCGGCCAAATAGTTCCAGCGGTGTCACTGAGTAACTTGGCGGAAAGCGCGCTACTTGTGCAAGAAGGATCTGCCGATGATGTCCTGGCGGCCCTCTATGTCCATGGTGGCTCACCTGGCGGCGCCAGGCCAAAGGTAACCGTCGCCATAGAGAGGGGCGGAGATCACTGTATTTCTGGATTCGGCGAGATACCAGATAACTTCGACCACTGGATCGTGAAGTTCCGGGCTCGTGACGTGGATCCAGTCTCCATGGGAAGAATTGAGCTGGCTTACGCCCACATGGCCTTAGCTGCCGGAGTCGAGATGCCACCCGTACGCCTGATCTCGGTTAAGGTGAGGGGAAAGCTTGAGGATTTTTTCGCAGTCCAACGCTTTGATCGCGATGGGGCTACAAAAAAGCACGTGGTGTCTCTCGGGGGAATGCTCGAAGCTTCACATCGTCAGCCAAGCTTGGATTACACGGACTTGCTCAGAGCAACGATGGGCGCTACAAAAGACGAGCGTGAAGTCGCCAAGGCTTTTCGCCTAATGGTTTTCAATGTTCTTGCCCACAACAAAGATGATCACGCCAAGAATTTCGCTTTCGTACGCAATCCGAGTGGCTGGTCCATGACAAAAGCGTTTGACTTGACGTTCAGTTCGGGAATGGGTGGTCAGCACACGACATCCGTCAGCGGTGAAGGACTTCCAAAGCTGGCGTCGATCGCTAAGGTAGCTGATGACTTGAAGATAAAAAACTGGCGAGACACTGTGTCTGAGGTGTTCGGCGCAGTAGAGGCTTGGGAAAATTTTGCAACAGAACAAGGCGTGCCCCAATCTATTTGGAAAGGCTACGGCAAAGCAATGCGCGAGGGTCCTTGCTTCACTGAGATTATCAAGCTACGGCTATCTTGTTGATTTCCATCCAAAGTTGCCCCCCTTGGGGAGAGCGGGGATGCGGACAATAACTTGGACTACTTGGAGGTAGTTCATGTATTCATACGAAGACCGCATTCGGGCCGTCAAGCTGTACATCAAGCTGGGCAAACGCACTTGCCCAACCATTCGGCAGTTGGGCTATCCAACAAAGAATGCACTCA